>JASHSO010000516.1 GCA_030038715.1 Streptosporangiaceae bacterium | reverse complement strand
GTGACCTACCTTGCCGCCGTGCAGGTCATTGGCACCGCTCGGGCAAGCATCGAGCTCGTCGTGCTGGCACTCGCGCTGGTCATCGCCATAGTCGTCGCGCTCGTATGGCTGCCGCTGGTGTTGCATCTGGTCGCGCCCGACGCGACGGAGCGTGGCATCAAGGCCATCGTCGGGTGGTTGCGCGCCAACGGTCGAATCGTGGCGCTAACCGCGCTCGCGGTCGCCGGCGTCGCGCTGGTGCTCGACGGTGCAGTAGGCCTGGCCGGCTGACCAGCTACAAGGCGGCGATCAGCGGCTTCAGCTCCTGCAGGCGGGCGCGCCGGTCTAGCTGGTGATTGAGGCTGAGCGCTGCATTGATCAGAGAGAGATGCGTGAATGCCTGCGGGAAGTTTCCGAGCTGCTCGCCGGTCGACCCGATCTCCTCGGAGAACAGGCCGAGATGGTTGCCGTAGGTGTGCATCTTCTCGAAGGTCAGCACGGCCTCGTCGAGTCGTCCTGCCCGGGCGAGCGCGTCCACGTACAGGAACGTGCACAGCGAGAACGTGCCCTCATCACCGTGCAGTCCGTCCGGCGAGGCGGCCGGGTTGTACCGGTAGACCAGGCTGTCGGACACCAGCTCGCGGTCCATGGCGTCGAGCGTTGACAGCCATATCGGATCGGTCGGTGCGACGAAGCCCTCGAGCGGCATGAGCAGCAGCGAGGAGTCCAGCACGTCGGTCTCGTAGTGCTGGGTGAACGCCTTGACCTTCTTGTTCCAGCCACGGTCCATCACCTGGTTGTAGATCCGGTCCCGCTCGACGGTCCACTTGACCAGGTCGGCTGGCCGTCCGTGCCGCTCGGCCAGCCTGATGGCCCGGTCGAGCGCGACCCAGCACTGGACCCGGCCGAAGGTGAAGTCCTTGCGCCCGCCCCGCGTCTCCCAGACTCCCTCATCGGGCTGGTCCCAGTTAGCGGCGACCCAGTCGATGATCCTGGTCAGCGCGAGCCATCCACTGTGCGCGATCGGCAACCCGAAGTCGTCGCCGGTCAGGACCGCGTCGAGTGCCTCACCGTAGATGTCGAGCTGGAGCTGGTCGGCCGCGCCATTCCCGATGCGCACCGGCCGCGAGCCCCGCCAGCCCGCTAGGTGGCCGAGAGTCTCCTCGGACAGGTCGGACGAGCCGTCGACCCGGTACATGATCTTGATTGGGCCAGATCCGTCGGCACCCTTGCTCTCGGTTGCCCGGTCCCGCATCCAGAGTGCGAACCGCCCCGCCTCCTCCAGGTAGCCCAGTCCCGCCAGGGCATGCACGGACATCGACCCGTCCCTGACCCAAGTGAACCGGTAGTCCCAGTTCCGCTCACCGCCTGCTTGCTCTGGCAGCCCGAACGTGGCCGCTGCCACCGGAGCACCCGTCGGCTGGTAGGTGAGCAGCTTCAGTGTCATCGCCGACCGAGCGACTATCTCCCGCCAGCGTCCCGCGTACGTCGAGCGGCCCAGCCAGCTCTTCCAGAATGCCGCGGTCTCCTCGGCCAGCCGGTGCAGCTCAGGCACCTGCAGCGCCCGCGGCTTGCCGCCCATGGATTCCAGGACCACACCTCCGGTCTGGCCCTCGCGCAGCGTGAATATCGCGTGCAGGCCGTCGCCCACCCGCTCTGGCTTAGCCCCGCCCTCGGCTTCGCTGCGCCGGCCGGCCGTGTGCAGCGTGAGCTCCATCGTCTCGGAGCGGAACACGGCCCCCTGTTCCGAGATCTCGATCGTGTGCCTGCCCCGGCCGTAGTCGAACCTCGGCACCAGGTCTATCTCGAACTGCATGGTGCCGCGCGCCACTCGCAGCAGCCGTACCAGGCGGTGCCGATCCGTCGGCTTACCCTCGACAACCGGCATGAAGTCCTGAATTTCGCCCACCCCGTCTGCGGTCATGAACCGGGTGATCAAGATCGCGGTCTCTGGCAGGTAGAGCTGCTTGGTCACGTAATCGGTGTTCGCTGGCGCGATCCTGAAGTAGCCACCCCGCTCGGCGTCGAGCAGCGAGGCGAACACGCTGGGCGAGTCGAATCGCGGGCAGCACAAGAAGTCCACCGTGCCGTCGGTGGTCACTAGTGCCGCTGTCTGCAGGTCTCCGATAAGTCCGTGATCACTGATGTTCGGGTAGCGGTCCACGGTCTGATCTCCTTCGGATGAGCAGGACTCTTGGGGCGGACGCGATCACGATGGCATCGGCCGTGTGCCGCCACATCACCCACGCGGGATGATCCGGTCTGGAAATGCGGGAACGAGGCTGCGCCGACTACTCAGGCGGCACCGCGCGCGCCTTCAACCTGCGGACCTCGATGACCTGGGCTCCGAAGAGCTCAAGTCTGGCAAGCAACCCCTGCAACGCGGCCTGATCGGCGAGCGGGCCGTGCAGCACGGTCTCCACCGGTTCGACGTCGGCCGTCATGCGATCGAAGTCAGCTAGTGCCTCGGGCGGAAGGGTGCCTGCCACGCGGATCTCGTAATAGAGCCCAGCCACAAGCGGCCCTCCAGACGCTGCCCCGCACCACCTCCGCTCAGCGTCCCGCAGCGAGGGAGGCGTATGCCTCCCTCGCTGCGGGTGAATCGCTCACCCAGGGTGAGGCTTGCGCAAGGGTGATGACGCCTCACCCCGCTGCGAGGGAATGCTCGGG
This sequence comes from Streptosporangiaceae bacterium, assembly GCA_030038715.1. Classification (GTDB taxonomy): domain Bacteria; phylum Actinomycetota; class Actinomycetes; order Streptosporangiales; family Streptosporangiaceae; genus JAJYUU01. Next base: position 26 of record JASHSO010000516.1, on the reverse strand, counting down.
GGTGCAGCCCTTGCGGGGGGCGGGGG
>JASHSO010000515.1 GCA_030038715.1 Streptosporangiaceae bacterium | reverse complement strand
GCCGTTGCCTGTGCCGGGGCCAGCCGGGGCGCCGCTGCCGCTCGGTGCAGCGGGTCCGGTGCCGCCGGTGGCGCCGGTGCCGCCGGTCACCGCCTTGGCTTGCGAGGTCGCCACGGACGGCTGCGGCGAGCTTGGCTTCAAGACGTCCGCTAGTCCAGGCATCTGGGCGCCGAGCAGCTGACTGATCTGGGCGAGGTGCGCGCCCACGCTCTCCTTCTGCTTGTTGAGTTCGTCCACCTGGCGCTGGGCGTTGCTGCGGACCCGGTCTGCCTCGGCCTTGGTGTCCGCCAGCAGCTGGTCGGCCTGGCCCTTGGCCTGAGCGACGATCGCGTCGGCGTTCTTCTTGGCGTTGCTGACTAGCTGCTGGGAGTGCATCTCGGCCTCGCGCCGGGTCTGCTCGGCCTGCAAGCTTGCCTTGCTGGCCCGGTCCTCGGCGATGGCCGCCCGCTGCTCGGCCTCGGACACCATCTTCTGGGTCGCCGCCTGTGCCTTGGCCAGGCGCTCGGTCTCTTGCCTCTCGGCCTCTTCGCGGCGGGCGGCGATCTGCATCTCGAACTCTGCCTCGGCCTGAGCGCGCTGTGCCTCGCTGTCCTCGAATGCACGCTGCGCCTGGCTGCGCATCTCGTCGGCCTGGCGCTTGGACGTGGTGAGGATCTCGTCGCGGTCTCGCTTCGCCGATGCCCGCAACTGGGCTACCTCGCGCTCGGCTGTCGTGCGCATCTTGGCGACCTCGCGCTCGTTCGCCGCGCGCTTCTCGGCGACTTCGTGGTCGGCAGTGGCGCGCAGCTTGGCGACCTCGCGCTCGGTGGTGGACTTGAGCTCGTCGGCCTCCCGGGCGGCCTTGGTTCTGATGGACTCGGCTTCGCGCTCGGCGGACGCGCGCTGGTCGTCGGTCTCGCGCTTGGCGACAGCGCGAAGCTCGGCGGCCTCGTTCTCGGCGGACGCCCGCGCCTCAGCGGCTTCCACCTTCGCGGCCGCGGTGTGCTCATGCGCGGCGGTCCTGGCCTCGGCGATGTGCTCGGCAGCCTGCTCCTCCGCAAGCCGGAAGAGCTGCTCGATCCGCGAGCCGAGACCGGACAGGCTCGGCTGCTCGATCTCCTGCATCTGCCGATGAGCATCTACGAGCTCGCGTTGGAGTGCTTGCGCGGTGTCCTGATGCCTGTGCACCTCGGACCGAATCTGCTCCAGGTACTCGTTGACCTGATGCGGGTCGTACCCGCGCATGACCCGGGCAAAGTCGGGCGTGTCCTCAAAGAACTTGCTGAGCTGAGCATCGATGTCGGGCTGCATGTCGCCTAATCCTGTGTAGACGGGAGGGTACGCGCACCGTAGCGAATCGCCTCTTGAGTCCGATTGCCTGGGCTGAGCGGCGCGGCCAGAATTGCCTGCTGCCCGGCCGGCCCGCAGCTGCGTTCGTCCGGTGCTCCGCAGCGTACTCCCCCGCAAGACGGTCGGCGGCACGTTCACCGCCTCAAGCACTGGTAATACCGTTTTTTTCAGATATGTAATTTAAGTCGTGTGACTTTGGCGGTACCTGCACCAGTTCGGTCAACACGCCGCCGATGTCGGCAGGGTGCAGGAAGGCGATCGACGCGCCTAGCGATCCGTGCCGTGGCCGCTCGTCGATGAGGCGAACGCCGCGTGAGCCGATCTCCGCGAGGGCCGCTGTGATGTCGGCCACGCCGTAGCCTACGTGGTGAATGCCCTCACCGCGACGGGCAAGGAAGCGGCCAACCGGCGTATCGGGCCGCAGTGGCTGGAGCAGCTGGACATACGAGCTGCCGGTCGGCCCGTCGGCGACGTGCAGCATGGCTTCGCGGACTCCCTGCTCTTCGTTCACTTCAATGCTCACGACAGCCAGGCCGAAGGTTGACTCGTAGAACGCGATCTTCGCTTCCAGGTCCGCGCAGGCTATTCCTACATGATCGATTCTGTTGAGCACGGGCTTCCGCCTCTCCGCCTCTTGGCCTCTCCGCTGCCCGCCGTGGCGTGCCCGCCGCGGCCTGCTTGCCGCTCGGTCACGGATTTCGCCCATCTGATCGCTCGGTCACTGACAGGTATGGTTTCAGCTATGCACGAAGCGGTGATCGTCGGCGGAGCCAGAACACCGGTCGGCCGCCTGCTCGGCTCGCTCAGCGAGTTCAGCGGTGTCGATCTTGGCGGCCTAGCTATCAGGGCAGCACTGGAGCGCGCCGGAGTGCCAGGCGACAGGGTGGACTATGTGATCATGGGCCAGGTCCTGCAGGCCGGGGCCGGGCAGATGCCCGCCCGCCAAGCGGCGGTAGCGGCTGGCATTCCGATGACGGTGCCGGCCCTGGCCATCAACAAGGTGTGCCTGTCTGGCCTGGATGCAATAGCGCTGGCTGCGCAGCTGATCAGGGCAGGCGAGTTCGACGTGGTGGTGGCCGGCGGCATGGAGTCCATGTCGCAGGCACCGCACCTGTTGCCGACCTCGCGGCGCGGCGTCAAGTACGGGCAGGCGGAACTGATCGACTCGATGGTGCATGACGGTCTGACCGACGCGTTTGACCACATCTCGATGGGCGAGTCGACCGAGTCGCACAACTCCAGGCTCGGGATAACTCGCCGTGAGCAGGATGAGTTTGCCGTCCGGTCCCACCAGCTTGCAGCCGCGGCCATCAAGGACGGCCTGCTAGCCGAGGAGATCGTGCCGGTGACAATCCCGCAACGGCGCGGCGAGCCGGTAGTGGTCGATACCGACGAGGGCGTCAGGTCCGCGGTCTCGCTCGAGTCGCTCGCCGCGCTCAAGCCGGCCTTTGCCGCCGAAGGGACGATCACGGCCGGCTCTGCCTCGCAGATCAGCGACGGTGCCTGTGCTGTCGTCCTCATGTCGGCGCAGGCCGCCGCCGCGAGCGGCGCGACGGTGCTGGCCGAGGTCGGCGCGCATGGTGTCGTAGCTGGCCCGGACAACTCACTGCATTCCCAGCCATCCCGCGCCATCCAGCGGGCGCTGGCGAAGGCAGGCCTGTCGGCCGCCGACCTTGACCTGATCGAGATCAACGAGGCGTTCGCGGCCGTCGCCATTCAGTCGATACGCGACCTCGGCGTCGACCCGGGCAAAGTCAACGTCAACGGCGGTGCCGTCGCAATCGGACATCCGCTGGGCGCGTCCGGTGCCCGCATCGCGCTGCACCTGATCTACGAGCTGCGCCGACGCGGCGGTGGTCTTGGTGCCGCCGCCCTGTGCGGCGGCGGCGGTCAGGGCGACGCGCTGCTGTTCCGCGTACCCGCGCCGCAGTCCGCCTGAGCCGGGCGTGCGTGACCAGGACGGCTCCGCACCGGAACGGGCGATCCGGGCCCGCCGGGCGGGTGCCGACACCGGTTCGCTGATCGCCGCCGCCCGCGACGGCGATGCTCGGGCGATCGCCAGGCT
>JASHSO010000514.1 GCA_030038715.1 Streptosporangiaceae bacterium | reverse complement strand
GCCCCGCCGGGACGAGCCAGTCGTGCCGAGCGTTCCACGGCAGGGGCCAGCCTCCGAACACCTACGCTGAGCAGGCAAGACGGCCAGCAGTGCCAGCTAGACCGGTCAGCGTGACCAGATAGCGGGTGTCGTCGGCTCAGCCGGTCGCGCTATAGCCGGTAAGACCGAGCGTGGTCATCCGCTCGGTGTGCTGATCCGTGAGGCTGGCGAACATCCTGCCGACCTCGCGCGAACTGGCGTCGCCACCCGCCAGCAGGCGCGCCAGCGGTTCCCGTTCGGCGGCGACCCGCTGCGCCTGACTGAGGGCCTCCCCCACGAGCCGTCTCGCCCACAGCGCCAGGCGCCCAGCCACCTGGGGATCGGCCTTGATGGCCTGCCGCACTCTGGCGACAGCGAACTCGGAGTAACCGGTGTCGGCCAGCACTTCCAGGACGAGTTCTTCGATCGGCGGATCCAGCTTGGCCGCGATAGCACGGTAGAAGTCTGCCGCGATCCCGTCGCCCACGTAGGCCTTGATGAGTCCCTCGAGCCAGTCCGCTGGCACTGTGCTGGCGTGGAAATCGTCGATCGCAAGCACGAAGGGCTCCATGGTCACGCCAGGATCGGCGTCCAGTTCCCTCAGACGCTCGAGCACCCGGCGGTATTGACCGTACTGCACTACCGCCATGTCGGCTAAAGCGATCTTGTCCGGCAGAGACTCGGCCAGAGCAGCGTCGTCAGACAGCCGGAAGAATGCGCTCAAAGTAGCGTATGCCAGCATGCCCAGCAGATCTAGGATGCCTTCAGCACGCTCATTTCGGCGTGACTGCTCGGGCGGAGTCAATTGGCACTCGCGTGGCTGTATGTGCTGGGTACGATCCTTACTCTCACAGCTTACTGACAATTAATTTCCAGTCCACGCGGAGCCCGTTAGCGTGCAATCTCACGGCGTGCTCAGTCGGCACACTCCGGGCGATCTCCACCCGACCGGGCGGACTTACACCGACGCGGCCAGGCAAACCCGCCGATATAATTCGCCTGTCGCAGGAGGGAAAGTGATGGCTGAAGGTCGCCCCACCGTCGAAGGCTCCCGGGTCTTCTGGCTGTTCCTGAAGTTCGTGCTCTTGGGCCCGGCCCTCCGGCTGCTTTTCCGGCCGCAGGTGACCGGACTCGAGCACATACCCAGTGAGGGCGGCGCCGTGCTGGCGGCCAATCACGTATCGTTCCTCGATCCGCTGCTGATGCCCCTGGTCGTTCCGCGCCGCCGGGTTATGTTCCTGACCAAGGTCAAGTACATCGACAAGCCGCTGCTGCACTGGTTTCTGCACGGGGTCGGCGTCATACCCGTCGCCACTGACGATCCAGGCGCGGCGGGGGGAGCGGTGACGGCTGGGGTTCGCGCGGCGCGCGAAGGCCGGCTGCTCGGCATCTTTCCTGAGGGAACGAGGTCGCCCGACGGGCGGTTGCACCGCGGCAAGACAGGCGTAGCGAGGATCGCGATGCAGGCCGGCGTCCCGGTGATCCCAGTTGGCATCAGTGGGACCGACCGGGCCTTCCCGCGCGGGGCGAAGCTGCCACGTCCGCGCTCGGTCCGCATCACTTTCGGCGCGCCCCTGGCCTTTCCTGCGCCAGCAGACGGGGTGGCTGACCTGTCACTCAGCCGAGGCGTAACCGACCAGGTGATGGCCGCCATCGCCGAGCTATCTGGCCAGCAGACTGCCGCCGGCGTGAGCCCGGCAGCTTGACCGGGCAGCACGCCGGAAGCACCTGAGTCAGCTCGGCCGCCAGCTACCCGCTGGCCCGCCCGAGCCCGCCCGAGCCCGCCCGCCGGCGCCCGGGCCGAGTTCTGCCCGCCTGCCTTGGCGGACCGGAGCCGCCTGCCGGGCACGTGATTCACGCCAGCCCGGGATGACCTCGCGGGGCCTAATCCTGCTGGGTGCGGCGACGGCTGGATACAGTTTCTGGTTGATCGCGGGGCTTAGGTCAAATCGCTGAACATATGTACTTAAATATGCCGTGTACGGCGATGATTGACGTCATATTGGAATCGGCGTATGTGTTGACTGTCACGACGTGGAAATACTCATGTGACAGCGGGAGGAGGAGATTCTATAGAGGTATGCAGGGTTTAGTCACATGATGTGAGTAAGGCTCTCAATCGGCCTCTTAGCCGGATTACGGGTAATGCACGTACGCACGGTGACAGCGCGTGCACAGGTGGGAGGATAGGAGGAGGTTAGGAGTGTCCGATATTACACCTTTGCGCGGTGAAGGCCGCGCCGTCGGGCGGATCAAAGGTCTTTGGGGCGAATGCATGGCCGAATTCCTCGGCACGTTCGTCCTGATTGCCTTCGGGGATGGTGTGGTGGCCATGGCCGTGGCAGCACTGCCAGGGTCCGGCCGCACCGCATCGCCGACCACGATCTTCGACGCGGCGGGTGACTGGCTCCTGATCACGTGGGGATGGGCTATGGCCGTCGCCATGGGCGTCTGGGTAGCGGGCGGCGTGACCGGCGCGCACATCAACCCGGCGGTGACCCTGGCACTGGCGGTTCGGCGCAAATTCTCCTGGAACAAGGTGCTGCCGTA
>JASHSO010000513.1 GCA_030038715.1 Streptosporangiaceae bacterium | reverse complement strand
AGGCTCTGACCGAGGCAGCCAGGCGCGAACGTCCGCACATTCCGGCGGAATGGTGCGTGCGCCAGGGTGAGCCCGCGTCGCTGCTGCCGCCAGGGTTCGACCTGGTCGATCAGCACGACGTCAGCGGCGGGGCCAACCCGCGAAGGCGGCTGCTGGCCAGGTGCCGGGCGGCCTGCTGAGCAGCGCGGTCGCGAGCCCCGCAGTCGGCACGCTCGCCCGTAGCCGCTTCGTTCGCACCAGCCCACCGCGACGTCGGCTGGCTTGACGGACGCACGGGGGCAGAGTGATGCTCAGACCGATCCGTTAGCAGGCCCTTGCCAGCACGCACGCAGTCGTGCACACCGGAGGGCAGATGGGCGTCGGCTCACACCCGCGCGGTCCGCAGGGACCGCAGTCGCAGGATAGCGCGGCAGCACGTGCCGCTGGGCTGATCGCTGTTGCCGAGGACCTGGCTGGCGAGTTCTCGCTCCGGCCCTTGCTCGAGCGGATCCTGCTCCGCTGCACGGAGCTGCTCGGCTGTCATGCGGGCTCGATCTGCAGCGTCGACGAGGCATCCGCGACATACCGGAAGGAAGCCGACATCGGGGTGGCCTGTCAGTCCGGGCAGGTGTTCCCGCTCACCGAGGGCATGACGGGCGCGGTCGTGGCGCGCCGGGCGCCAGTCTGGTTCGCCCGCTACGACGACGTGCCTGGCGGGCACGTAGCGCCGGAGGAGCGCGCCTCGCTGCGCGGCGTGATCGGCGTGCCGCTGGAATGGCGCGGCCGCATCATCGGCGCCTGCATTGTATTCAGCCGGGACGAGCACCGGACGTTCGGTCCCGACGACGCCGAACTGCTCGAGCTGTTCGCCAAGCACGCGGCGATCGCGCTGGCGAACGCGCGCATGCACGAGGCGGCCGAGGAGCGGGCCAGGACGGAGGCGGCGGCGGCCGAGCGTGACCGGCTGCTCGGCGAACTGCACAACACGCTCGCCCAGCGGCTGGCCAGTGTTCAGGTGCACCTCGACAGCGCGCGGCGTGACCTCGGCCAGGTCGGCCATACCGTCGGCGCCGCCACGAACTACCCGCACGGCGCGCTGGCCGACCATCTGGACCAGGCGAGCGCTGCGACCAGGGACGCGCTAGTCGAGGCCAGGCAGTCGCTGCTTGGACTGTCGGCGCCGCCCGACGGACTGGCGCTGGAGGCCGCGCTCGGGTCGGAGGCCGCGTGGGCGGAGAGCATCGGCGGCCTCGAGGTGCGGCTGGTAACCGCTGGCTCGCCTGTGGCGATCGACGGCCGCCTGTCTCGTGAGGTCCTGTGGGCAGCGCGGGAGGCGCTGACCAACATCGTCCGGCACGCGCAGGCGCGCACCGTGCGGATCGGCCTGCTGTACGAGCCAGCCTCAGTGTCGCTGCTGGTACAAGACGACGGCCAGGGGTTCGACCTGCACCACAGCGGGCGGGGCGACCAGTTCGGCCTGCGTGCCATGTCCGAGCGTGCGCGAGAGCTTGGCGCCACGGTCGACATCGACTCGCTGCCGGGCTGGGGTACCCGCATCCGTGCTCGTTTTCCCTATTTGACAAGCGGGGAACGGGGTGGCCCGCGCCTGCGGGTCCTTGTCGCCGCGCGGCGCCCCGTGCTACGCGCAGGCCTCGCCCGGCTGCTCACCTGGACAGAGCCAGGTACCGAGGTCATCGCCGAGGTCGGCGCCGCGGACCAGGCGCTGGCGGCGTGCCGAGCACAGCAACCAGATGTGGCTCTCGTCGATCTGAGCCTCCCTGCGTCGGCAGACGAGCACGAACCAGCCGACTCCGAGCGCCCGGCCGCCGCTGGAGACGATGCCGTCGGCGTCCTGCTACGGAACCTGCCAGGGCTTGCTGTGGTCGGCCTGTGCGAGAGCGGTGACGACGAGCAGGTGGCGGACGCCATGCGGGCGGGTGCGCGCGGCTGCGTTGACATTGGCGCCGGCGGGCCAGAGCTGGCCCAGGCCGTGGTAGCTGCGGGACGGGGGCAGGCGATTTTGTCGGGGGCGGTGCTTAGCCAGCTGCACCGCGGGATGCGCGCGGACGATTCGCAGCCTGCCCTGACCGAGCGGGAACGGGAGGTCCGCGGTCTGATGGAGCTCGGCGTGCCGGACCGCGCGATCGCCCAGCGGTTGGTGCTATCGGTGAAGACCGTGGAGAAGCACGCTGCGGCGGTGCTCCGCAAGACCGGGGTCCGCAACCGCACCGAGCTAGCCGCGCTAGCCGGGCGAGCGCGGCACCGGTGAGACCTCGGCGACTCCCGTGAGTCCCTAGGCCTCGAGAAGTGCTGTCGGCCAACCCACGGCAGGTACGTGTGGGACGTACCGGTCACGCGTGTCGTCGGCTCGTCCGCAGCCGCTGAGTAGGGGAAAGTACTCCCGGTCAGTTGGGGGTTTCCACCGATCCACCCGGACCGCGGCGCAGGTTACGTTCGCGTTACGAACTTTCCGGAGGGAAGCGTGTGCCTGTCGTTCCGCTGAAGGACATCGTCGATCGAGCCTTCACCGAGCGTTACGGCGTGGCTGCCATCAACGTCGTCAACGACCTGACCCTCGAGGCTGTGCTCGCTGGCGCGGTCGAGCAGCGATCGCCACTGATCGTCCAGACTTCGGTCAAGACCGTCCGTTCGATCGGCTTGGACCTGCTGTACGCCATGTGGCGCGAGCTGACCGCGGGCATCGAGGTTCCGGTCAGCCTGCACCTCGACCACTGCCCCGATCGTTCGGTCATCACCAGCTGCCTGCGCAAGGGCTGGAACTCGGTGCTGTTCGACGGCTCCTCGCTGCCGGTGGCAGAGAACCAGCGGCAGACCGTGGAGGTTGTCGCCGAGGCCAAGTCCTACGGGGCGAGCGTGGAAGGCGAGATCGAGGCCATCACCGGGGTCGAGGACGACATTGGCTCGGACGACGAGGCAAGCAGGCAGTCCCTGCCAGTGGCGCTTGACTTCATCCGCAGCACCGGCATCGATGTCTTCGCGCCGGCAATCGGCAATGCGCACGGTCTCTACCGGTCCGAGCCCAAGCTCGATGCCGAGCGTGTGTCGGACATCGTGGCGGCGCAGCCCATCCCGATCGCTCTACACGGCGGCACCGGCATGACTGACGCGCAGTTCAGCGACCTGATCGCGCGCGGCTGCGCGAAGGTAAACATCTCGACCGCGCTCAAGGTCAGTTACATGAAGTCGAACCTGACCTTCCTGCGCGACGCCGAGACGCGCGGCAGCTGGGATCCGCCGTCGCTGTTCACGGCGGTCCGCGCGGCGGTCGTGGACATGGCCGTTACGCACATGCGCCGTTTTGGCAGCGTCGGCAAGGCCTGGTGACCGTGGTGCCTGACGTGGAGCGTCGCGCGCTGGTGCTGGACTGCGACGGAGTGCTTGCCGACACCGAGCGTGACGGCCACCTGGTTGCCTTCAACCAGACCTTCGCCGAGTTCGGGCTGCCAGTGCGGTGGAGCCCGGCCGAATACCGGCAGAAGCTGCGGATCGGCGGCGGCAAGGAGCGAATGGCCAGCCTGCTCACGCCAGAGTTCGTGGCTGCGGCACGTTTGCCAGCGGACTCGGCCGGGCAAGAGGCGGCCGTCTCGGACTGGCATCGGCGCAAGACCGAGATCTACACCCACCTGATGGCCGCGGGTGCGATTCCGCCGCGGCCCGGTGTTGCCAGGATCGTAGCCGAGGCGATGGCTGGCGGGTGGCAGGTGGCAGTTGCCTCGACGTCGGCTCTGGCGTCGGTCCAAGCGACGCTTGACCAGGCAGTCGGTACCGAGCTTGCGCCACTGATCAAGGTCTTCGCCGGCGACGTCGTGCCACGCAAGAAGCCGGCCCCGGACATCTACCTGCTTGCCCTCAACTGGCTGGGCCTGCCGGCTAACCATGTCGTCGTCATCGAGGACTCGCACAACGGCCTCGTCGCAGCCGCGGCTGCCGGCTTGACCTGCGTGATCACCGTGAACGACTTCACGGCGGGCGAGGACTTCAGCGACGCCGCACTCGTCGTGACCTCGCTGGGTGATCCTGGGGGCGACCGCTGCTCTGTGCTCGCCAACCGGAGCGCTGCCAGCCCGGGCGACTGGGTGACGCTGGACGACCTGGCCGCCGTGCTGCCTCCCGACCACGACCCCCAGCCGTCCGTGGCGGCAAAACCCCCGCGACAGGGAGCCCACATGCCGGTAGCAACCTTTGACGACGTTGAGTTCGTGGTGCACACGATCGCCCAGGTGTCGGTCGACAACGAGAAGTACTTCGGTGAGCTAGATGCGGTCGTCGGCGATGGCGACTTCGGCTACTCGATGGCTCGCGGCTTCGAACTCGTGCTGCGTGACTGGGACGGGTTCGATCGGACCGACATCGGCACGTTCCTGAAGAAGGTGGCGGTCGTGATCACAAGCCGGATCGGCGGCACCTCCGGGCCGATCTGGGGGACGGCGTTCCTGCGGGCCGGGACCACCGCCGGCGCGGAAACGGAGTTGACACCGCTGAAGGTCGTGGCGATGTTGCGTGCTTCGGTAGCGGGCATCAAGCAGCGCGGGCAGTCCGACGTCGGGGATAAGACCCTGCTGGACGCGGTCGTCCCGGCCATCGACGTCATCGAGGAGCAGATCGGCCAGGGGGCCGATGCTGCTGGCACGCTGCGGGCCGCCGCCAGCACTGCGCGTGAGCGGGCCGAGGCGACCCGCTCCATGCAGGCGATGCGCGGGCGCGCCGCCTACACCGGGGAGCGCAGCATCGGCACTCTCGACGCCGGTGCCGTGGCCGTCGCCGTGATGTTCGAGGCACTTGCCGATCTGTGGCCGGCGCGCCAGCCCGGTCAGAAAAGCACGGAGGTAACCGCAGATGAAGAAGTTCGTTAACGACCCTCAGCAGTTCGTGGCGGAGATGCTCAAGGGCATCGCGCTGGCCAACCCCGGCACGCTCAAGTACGTGCCGGAGTACAACCTGATCATGCGTTCCGACGCGCCCAGCGACGACAAGGTGTCGATCGTTCAAGGATCGGGCTCGGGCCACGAGCCCGCGCACGTGATGATCGTCGGCAAGGGCATGCTGGACGCTGCCTGCCCGGGCGACGTTTTCGCCGCCCCGCCCATGGACTACGTGCTCGAGACCAGCAAACTGCTGAACTCGGCGAAAGGCGTCCTGCACATCATCAACAACTACACAGGCGACCGGATGGCCTTCGATATGGGCCGTGAGATGGCCGAGGCCGACGGCGTGACAATAGGAACGCTGATCGTGGATGACGACGTGGCCGTGAAGGACTCCACCTACACGGTCGGCCGCCGCGGCGTGGCTGGCAACTTCTTCGTGATCAAGGCTGTCGGTGCCGCTTCCGAACGAGGCGCCGACCTGGACGAGCTGCTCAGGATCGGCAACAAGGTCAACTCGGTGACTAGGACGATGGGCATGGCGCTGACCTCGTGCACTCCGCCCGCCAAGGGCTCACCGCTGTTCGAGCTCGGCGAGGACGAGATGGAGATGGGGGTCGGGATCCACGGCGAGCCCGGGCGCCGCCGCGAAAAGCTGGCCAGCGCCAACGCGATCGTCGATGAACTGCTGGAGGCGGTCGTCAGCGACCTGCCCTTCAGCCAGGGCGACGAGGTCGCCTTGATGATCAACGGGCTCGGCGGCACGCCGATCAGCGAGCTGTACTTGCTGTACGGCTACGCGCACGAGCAGCTGACTAAGCGGGGCATCAACGTCCGGCGTAACTACGTCGGGGAGTACTGCACGTCCTTGGACATGGCGGGGACGTCGATCACTCTGAGCCGCCTGGACGACGAGATAACCGAGCTGCTGGCCGCTCCGGCGCAGGTCGCCATCAGGACGTTCTGACCGGGGGAGGGGAGTGCTGTCGCCGCCGCCCTGCAGAAGGGCGGCGGCGATGGCTGTACCCGAGCCGCCGCAGGTCCGGAGTTGTCCCGAGACAGGCGTGAGGCGGGCCTGCTGTCGCAGGCCCGCCTCACGCTGGGACCCGGCCGAGGAAGCGGACCGTCTATGCGGCCCGGTGGACGGGCCGCACGGTCCCGGCCGCGCCCTTCCCCCAGGGGAAGTGGATGGCCGCGTGCTCGCCCTTGTGGTGCTGCCGGTAACTGGCCACTAGGCCGTCGACGCCCAGCCAGCTTGAGGTGCGCCACATGACCAGGATCACGATCGCGAACAGCGCGTAGAACGCGCAGACGCTTGCCGTGCCGGACATCACGTAGGTGAACAGCAGCCCCAGGCTGCCGAGGGCTGCCACTCGGGTAAAGCAGCCGGCCACCAGCGCGACGCCGACGGAGAACTCAGCGACCGCCACGAGGATGGCGATCCAGCCGGAGTTCGGGACCACGAAGCTGTGCAGGAAGGTGCCCCACCAGCTGTACGCCGGGACGCCGTGGGCGGCAAAGCCCGCGACCCCGGCTCCGTTGTTGTGCAGGAAGGCTGGGTTCTCCGCGCCCCACAGCTTGGCCGAGCCCGCCTGAATCCACATGGCCCCGAGCCAGACCCGCATCGCAGTCCAGCCAAGCGCCATGATCTTGGATTCCTTCAGCCAGTCCCACACGCGCAGGTTGCTGCGCTTCGACGGCTCTCCGAGAAACTCAAGTGCGCTGCTCATCGGAATGCTTCCTTCTTCCTTCGCTCTGTGCCCGGTTCCCGCGGGCTCTGTATCCAGGGTGCGTCCGGAAGCCGATGCGCCAACACGGCCGGACGGCTCGGCTGCGCAGGACCAACGGTGCGACTTCGCCGGGACCAACGCCCTGCTGCTAGGCGGCCGGACCCGCGAGCGTCACCTAGCCGATGCTGCCGGATTTTTCGCTCATAGCCGGCTTCCGCCTGATAGCCGGCTTCCCCCTCATAGCCGGGTTCTCGCTGTGGTGCGCGGGTCTTCGTCGCGACCTGGATTTCTCCGGACTCAGCCCTGGCCAGCCTGCACACGTGCTAAACAGAACGGCGCGGTTGGCCGTGGCGTGTGCGGGTAGCCGTAGGTGGCATAAGCAGGGCCTCTTGATTGCTGCACAACGTGGCGAGAATGATGTGCTCCAGGGGAAGCGGAGCAAAAGGCGATGGATAAGGCCATCCTGCTGGCGGTGGCAGCCAGCCTGTGTACTGCCACGTCGTCAGTGTGCCAGCGCCTCGGCGCCCGGAGCACCGCAACGCCGGCCAAGCTCGATCTCATGCTCGTGTTCCGGCTTGCTCGCCGCCCGGTCTGGCTAGCGGGGCTGGCGAGCATGATCCTGGGCTTCGGCTTCCAGCTGACGGCCCTGCATTACGGGCCGCTGGCCTTGGTCCAGCCGATCCTCGCAATGGAGCTGCTTTTCGTCTTCGGGTATATGGCAATCCTGGGTTCCAGGCGGGTGCGGAGGCGGGACTGGCTGGCTGCGCTCGCCATGTCAGCCGGGCTGGCGCTGTTCCTGCTGGCCGCCTCGCCGTCTGGCGGACGCCAACGCGCCCCGGGCTCGTTGTGGGTGCTGGCCGGGCTGGCGACGCTTGCGGTCGTTCTGGCCGGCCTTGCGCTGGCGTTCGGGCTGTATCGCTTGGCACCGGCATCGGTGCCGCTGCGCACGGCCGTGCTGGGCGCTGCCACGGGCATCTCCTGGGGCTTCGTTGCGGCCGTGATCAAGGAGTTCAGCTCACACCTGGGTGGCGGCGTCGAAGCGATCTTCTCCAACTGGAGCATCTACGTCCTCGTCGGGGTAGGGGCGGCGAGCCTGCTGCTGGCTTCGCATGCTCTGGCCGCCGGCCCGCTGGCCGCATCGCAGCCCGGGTTCACGATTCTCGATCCGCTGGCCGCCACGCTGCTCGGCATGTTCCTGTTCGGTGAGCACATGCAAGCGGGCACCGTGAGCCTTGCCGGTGAGGCGCTTGCCCTCGCGCTGCTGGTCGTCGGCGTCACGACGCTGAGTCACAGCCATCTGATAGACGGCGAGGATGACCCTGGAGCCGCTATCGAGGTAGCGGGCGGCACGCCGGCCGTCGAGCAGTCGTAGGGCCGGCCGAGCGCCAGTCGCCGAGCGAGCCGTGACGGTCCAGCTGCTACCCGCCCGGATTCCGATGCGGGACGGCATCGAGCTCGCGGTCACCCTGTACTTGCCTGAAGGAGTCTCCGGCCCGGTGCCGGCGTTGCTTGAGTACTTGCCATACCGCAAGGACGACGCGATGGCGGCCCGCGACTACGAGCTGTATTCGTACCTGGCCCGCCGGGGGTACGCGGGCGCAAGGGTGGATATCCGCGGCACCGGCGCCAGCGACGGCGAACGGCCTGGCGGCGAGTACACCGAGCAGGAGCAGCGCGACGCCGAGGACGTGATCGCCTGGCTCGCAGTTCAGCCGTGGTGCTCGGGTGCCGTTGGGATGTGGGGAATCTCGTGGGGCGGGTTCAACGCGATCCAGGTCGCGCTACGCCGGCCGCCGGCGCTGAAGGCGATTATCGCGGTGGACGCGTCCGACGACCTGTTCCACGACGACGTGCACTACATCGATGGGCTGCTGCACATCGACGAGTACGCGCTGATGATCGACCACATCAACGCGCTGCCGCCGGCCCCGGACTTCAGTGTGGACGAGCACACGCTGACCCGGCGGTTCGACTCTCCGCCGTGGCTGGCGACCTGGCTCGGCCAGCAGCGCGACGGGCCATACTGGCGTCGCGGGTCGTTGCGGCCCGACTACGGCCGGCTCACGCTTCCTGCGTTCCTGATAGGGGGCTGGCTGGACGGCTACCGGGACTCGGTGCCCAGGATGCTCGCCCGGGTCCCCGCGCCCGTGAAGGCGCTGATCGGCCCGTGGAACCACTCGTTCCCTCATAATGCCGCACCGGGGCCGAAGATCGAGTGGCGAGCGGAAGCGGTGCGGTGGTGGGATCACTGGCTCAAAGGCGCGGACAACGGAATCATGGCCGAGCCGCCCGTCACCGTTTACGTGCGGCACTGGCACCCGCCGGACCTCGGCCTGGCCGAGATACCTGGGCGGTGGCGGACAGAGACGGCACTGCCGCCCGAGCGAACCGTCTACCAGGTGTGGTATTGCGGCCCGGAACGGAACCTGTCTGCCGCACCGCCGCCGGACGGGTCCGTGTCACTGCGGTACGTGCCGTCGGCCGGGGCGCAGGCGGGCAACTGGTGGGGCGAGCTCACTACCGACCAGCGTGACGCGGACTCCTACAGCATGGTCTTCGATACCGCCCAGCTCGAGGACGACATTGAGATCCTCGGCTTTCCGGCGGTCGAGATGGCCTGCCACGCGGACGCCGAGCCGCTGCACTGGTTCGGCAGGCTGTGCGATGTAGCGCCCGACGGCGAGGTTACGCTCGTCACGGGCGGCGGCAGGTCGGGCCAGCCCGACCCTATGCGCGACCCAGGCTCGCTGCCCGCCGCCGCCGCCGAGCCGGTGCCGACCGTCCAGTCTCCCGGCGCAGCCTCGGCGCTGCGGCTGGAACTGCACGTCACCTCGTGGGTCTTCCCCCGTGGCCACCGCATCCGGCTCGCGCTGTCCAACGCAATGTGGCCGATGACCTGGCCGACGCCGGCTCAGGCCACAGCGACGGTCCTACTCGGCCCGGCCCACACCCGGCTGGCGCTGCCGGTCATACCACCGGCCATGCGGGAGGAGCCGGCGTTCGGCCCACCCGAGCCTGCTGAGCTGCCTCCCGGAGTCCAGTCCTGGGGCGAGATGGTCCCCGCCCGCTGGAACCTGCTCCGCGACGACACGGGTGCGGCCTCGATCTGGTGGCGCGGCGCCAGCGGGACGCAGTTCAGCTGGGGACAGGTGACGGACGAGGAGTACATGCGCTATGACGTTCGCGACGACGACCCGGCCCGAGCATCGGCGCACGGCGAGGCCCGCACCGAAGTTCACTTGCCGGGCCGGCTGCTCAGCCTCTGTTCCGTGCTGGACGTGGATGGCGACGAGAGATCGCTGCGCTACCGGTTCCGCAGGGAACTGCGACAAGACGGCGTAATGATCCGCGAGCGCAGCTGGGAGCACCGCTACCCGCGCGATGGGCACTGAGCTGTACTTTCGATGCTGCCTGGTGCGCCGAGAGGTCGTGGCAATGCGGCCGCACCTCATGACGGCGGGCTGCCGGTATCGAGCCGCGGACTCCATCGGAGCCTGTATTCCTGCCCCGTCTCGCTTACCCGGACGAATCCCAGACGTTCGTACAGCTTGCGAGCATCAGGGTTGTCTTTCTCGACGCCAAGGTCGAGGGGGATGCCGACTGCAGCTGCCTGGGCCTTGAGGTCCTCGATGATCGCGGTGCCGATGCCACGGCGCTGGAAAACCGGACGCAGCTGGATGCCGCTCAGCTCGATACTCTCGGCGGTGCGGGTGATCCGCAATCGGCCGACACGCTCGTCACCGACCTCGACCACGCTAGTAGTGCTGCCGGGGACCGCGCCGCGGACTTGCTCCATCGTCGTCTCACCGAAATCAGTGCGCCAATGCGGCTCGTCGAAGTCGTTGGGCAGACGGCCCTGAGCCCGGGTTGCCTCGATGACCACGTCGACCAGAAACTCGACGTCTACGGCAGTGGCTGGCCTTATGCGGTAACTGAGCACTGCACCATGCTCTCACCGCTGATCGCTCGCCACAGTCACTAAATCCTCAGCACAGGGG
>JASHSO010000512.1 GCA_030038715.1 Streptosporangiaceae bacterium | reverse complement strand
GTCTAGCGGCCCAGGACGCCGCCCTCTCAAGGCGGTAGCGCCGGTTCAAATCCGGTCGGGGCTACAGGGGAGGCATTTGGACGCGTCGGCGCTGCAGTTAGCCGGCAGCGGCCGGAGCAGGGTTATCCGGGACTACGCGCTCGTCCGGCGGAACGATCCTTAGGCCGAGCAAGTGACCGAGCGCTTGCTCGCCGGACGGCGTCACCCGGACGGCCCGGCTGCCCGGCCGCTGGCTTACCCAGCCCCGCGCCGTGAACTGGCGGTAGAGCACGGCTCCGAGTGCGCCGCCCAAATGATGCCTGCGCTCGGTCCAATCCAGGCAGACTCGAACCAATGGCCGTGAGCGTGACTGACGCAGCGCCTGCGGTCCGGCCAGGTCCGTGAACCAGGACCGACCGGCCTCGGTGAGCGCGACGCCGTCGGCCACAGCCACCAGGTTCGCATCGACGAGGGCGTCGAACATCTGCACGCCAAGTGCGCCGGCCAGATGGTCGTAGCACGTCCTGGCAGCAGCGAGGTCGCCGGCAGCCCGCACGCTCCGCAGCGACCGGGGCGGGGCGGCCTGCCCGGCAACGACCGCGACGTCCTCGATCAGCTGGGCGACTTGACTGCTGGCCAGCCACAGGTACCGGTGGCGGCCCTGGCGCTCCTCGGCGAGCACGCCAGCCTCCACCAGCTGGTTCAGGTGGCCGCTGGCAGTAGGCCGGGCGACACCGGCGTAGCTGGCAAGTTCGCTGGCGGTCCACGCACGGCCATCCAGCAGCGCAATGCACATCGCCGCCCGACTGCGGTCAGCCAGCAGGCTGGCGAAGTGCGCGACCGACTCTGGCGCCAGGATCATGTTTGCAGGCTAAGCGGGAAATTGTTCGGCCGCGACCGCACTAACCGCGATCTACGCTGCCGGACATGCTGACACGCGTTAGCGCGGCCGAGCTGGCCGAGATACCCGTAGCCGAATTGGCCACCTGCGCGGCCCCCGCCCGCTGGCACGAGGCACTTATATCGCTGGGCGTTCACCGCCGCGCTGATGCCTGGCTGGTGTCCGCTCCGCACGATGTCGCCGCGGCGCTGAGCTGCACCGCGCTTGCAGTCACCCCGCCCCTGGACCCATCTGGTGCCGCTGGCGAGCTGCTGGCGAGGATGGCCAGGTTCGCCAATGGCGAGGCTCACACGCTGAGGCGTGCGCTGGTGATGCGGCTCATGCCGCCGCTGCCCGCTGTCGTAACGGCGACTGGGAACCTGGCCAGCGAGTATCTGCTGCGGCGGACGACGACGTTCGACATCATGCCGATGGCCCGCACCCTCCCGGCCGAGGTGCTTGCCAAGGCCATGGGCCTGGCCGAGGCGGACGCCAAGATGGCCGCGCGACTGACTGGCCAGCTGTGTGCAGCGGTGTCACCAACGCTCGCTGTCGTTGCCGAGTCACGCGCGGATGCCGACCGGGCTGCCGGCGAATTGTGCGCGGTCCTGCACCGCTGCGGGCTACACGACGACGAGGAGATAGCCGCTGCCGTGAGCATCCTGTTCCAAGCACGCGACGCGACCGCGGCGCTGATCGGGACAGCAGTCCTGGCCGCCCCGTTCGGCCGCCCGGTCGGGCACGCCCGCCGATCCCGGCGCGCCGCCGCGAGCGGGCCAGCCAGTTGGCGGCAGGCGAATTCGCCAGCCCAGCGGGTCGATCACGTGCTCCGCAACGAAGCGCCTGTGCAGTGCACTCGCCGCACGGCCATCGCGGACGTGCTCGTCGGGGACACGGCCGTGCCGGCCGGATCGGCAGTGTGGATCTTCGTGGCGGCGGCCGAGCAGGGCAGCGGGATGCCGGCCACGTTCGGCGCTGGGCCGCATCGCTGTCCGGGGGCCTCGCTCGCCACGGCCATCGCGCGCCAGGTGGTGACGGTGCTGGACGCCGAGGGCTGGCGTCCAGCAGCTGGGCAGCGGATCGAGCTGGAGTCCCGTCCGAACCTCCGGCTGCCTGGACGGGTCATGGTGAGCCGGGCCTGACCGGCAGCCGGACCCGTCTGCGCGGGACAGACTCGCCAGCGCGACCGGGCGGGTAGAACGGATCCGCCAGCGCGACCGCGCGGGCACCGGTAGGATCCCGGCTGGTACCAGGGCGTAGCCGGACAAGCCGGCCACCCAAGAGAGAACGCTGAGGTCCGATGCGCCGCGTCCTAATGGTCGCCGTTGCCGCTATGCCCGCTGTGCTGGTCGCCGTGCTGGTCGGGGCTGTCCTGCAAGGCACGGGTCCGGCCCGGTCTATCGGCCTGGCGGCGGCGCGGTCGAGCACGCGGAGCAGCCACGGGTTCGACAGGTTCAACGTGGCGGCTACTCACTCCCCGGAGCTTGAGAAGATGCTCGCTGGCGGCTCGGTCCGCAAGGCCGCGGCCCCCGGCCGCAGCGCCAGCAGCGCCGGTACGACCAGCTCGTCTGCCTCGAGCGTGCAGGGCATCGACGTGGCATCGGAGCAGCATCCAGGCGGTGCGGCCATTGACTGGGCCGATGTGGCCACGGCCGGATACAAGTTCGCGTTCATCAAGGTGACCGAGGGCAGTTACTACGTCAATCCGTATTACGCCTCCGACACGGCAGGAGCTCAGGCGGCGGGGATGATCACCGCGCCGTACTCCTTCGCTATCCCGAACTACTCCGGTGGCGCGCTGCAGGCCGACTACGCAGTCGACAACGCGGATTACACGCCCGATGGCAAGCTCCTTCCGCTGATCCTTGACATCGAGTACGACCCGTATGTGAAGGAAGACGGGACCAACGACTGCTACGGCCTGACGCCTGGCCAGATGGTGACGTGGATCCGGGCCTTCGTAACCGAAGCGCAGCGCCGGACCGGACGGTATCCGATCATCTACACGACGGCCCAGTGGTGGGACGAGTGCACGGGAAGCAGCACCGCGTTCGGCGCAGACCCGCTGTGGATCGCGGGCTACAGCACGACAAGCCCCTCGTCGCTGCCGGCCGGCTGGTCCAACTGGGCGTTCTGGCAGTACACGAGCACGGCCAGCGTTCCTGGGATCAGCGCAGCGGACACTGACGCCAGCTACCTGAGCACAACGACCCTCGAGCTCGCGACTCCGGCCAGCCACAGCAACCGAGCGGGCAGCACCCCGGCAAGCATCACCGTCGGTGCGCTCGATGGAACATCGGCAACGCCGTCCTATACCGCGGCCGGCCTGCCCTCGGGAATGTCGATCAACCAATCGAGCGGAGTGATCAGCGGCAGGCTGTCGTCCCGGACGGCTCCGTTCCGTGTCTCGGTCACGGCCACCGCCGCTGGTCTGCACGCCACGCAAACCTTCACCTGGGACGTGCATGGCAAGGTCCGCCTCGGGGCGCTGCCAGGGCGCGGCGGTTCGGTCGGAGCGCCGGCCTACTCGCGCGTGTCGGCTTCGGATTCGCTGCACGGCTGCACGCTGACCTTCTCGGCGTCAGGGCTACCGCCCGGGCTGACCATGAACAGCTGCGGGCTGATCTCCGGATGGCTTCAGGTCAGCGGGCGCTACACGGTCACCGTCGACGTCACCGACAGCTCGGGCGCTCAGCTCGCAACTGGCTCGTTCCCCTGGATGGTAGGCGCGGCGAGCGGGCAGGGACCGACCGGGCAGCTCAAGTTCGCACCGGACGGCAAGTGCCTGACCGAGCTCTCCACCACCGACATCGCCGTCGAGCCTTGCGCCGCCAGCAGTTCCCCGGCGGCGGCGGCCCAGGCCTGGACGGTCGCCGGGAACGGCTCGATCCGGCAGGGTGGGGACTGCCTGGCCGCCCTGCCCCCCAGTGGCACGGCCCCTGCGGCCCTCGAGGTGACAGCGTGCGCCAGCGGCGGCCAGCGCTGGCAGGTCACCAGCGACGCTGCGCTGCAGAACCTGAACGACGGTCGGTGCCTGGCCGGCACGGGTACTGCGAGCGGATCGTCGGCCGTCGCGGCCGCGTGCTACGCCACCTACAACAACACAGGCAGCGCCAGCACGCCCGGTGCCAACCAGCAGTGGATTGTGCCCGCCGGGCCGCTAACGTCGGGCGTCGCGGGGTTCTGTGCGAGCGACCGGCATGGCGGCGCCCCGCTCGGCCGGGTGACGCTGCGCATGTGCAATGGCAGTGCTCAGCAGGCGTGGACGATCGAGCCGGACGGCTCGGTGCGTATCGCCGGTCGCTGTCTCGGGCTCTACGGCGGCAGCACGGCGCCTGGCACCAGGGTCTGGCTCAACGTGTGTCGGCACGGGCCGACTCAGGTCTGGCAACTGTCTGGCGGCCCGATCGGGATTGAGCTGGTCAGCCCGGTTTCCGGGCTGTGCCTGGCCGATCCCCATCAGGCGACCAAGGCGGGGACGGCGCTCGTGATCGGCCCGTGTGTGGCTGGCGATCCGGGGATCACTTGGCGAGTCAGCTAGCAGGGTGCCGCTGGCGGTGGCGAGGGCTTGCGCAGCTTCCTGCCGCTCGTGTCAGCTAGCCGTGCCGCGCAGGTGGTTGCCGTTCGGCGCTATTTCGAATGGTGACGGGGACGTCTGCTGCCTCGGTGTTCCCCTCGTCGATGCGCACGTCCAGGCTCGCGTCGCGCGTCCTGCCACGTTGGCCGGGGCTCCGTTCCGGGCGCAGTCGCGCCATCGGCCGCAGGCACGTCGGGTGCACTGGCGACTGCAACGACTCGGTCGAGATCGGCCTGGTGACCTCGGATCGAGTTCAGCCGCACGGGCTTGGATCCCGGCAGCTCACAGACCAGCCTGGTAGTCCTGCGGCCATAGTTGCATTCGCTAATCCGTGTCCGGCTCAGCGGGGCGGCCGCCACTTCAGCGGACCGCTTGCCCAGTCCGGACAGCCGACAGCAGACAAGCCGCTGGTCTCTTGTGATGGCGATGAGCGTAGGCCGCTGGACAAAGATCCTGGCCAGCCCGGCTATCACCACCACGGCCTCGGCGGCGGCAAAGCCTATGATCGCGCTATTGCCGGGCGGCTTGCCGCTCGCTACGAAGTACGCGAACGCGAGCGCGATGGCAGCGGCCAGGTACACAGTGGCGCTGAGCAGGCCTGCGGTGAGTCTGGACGGCCCGCGCAGCACCTGCGCCCCGACGATGATCTGGTCCTCACCCAGAACGGGCCGGAGCGCAGTATTGACTCGGCGGACGAAATCCGGCGAGTTCATTGCTGCATGCCCAGTTTCATTCCGGCACCTGAGCAGGGGATCAGCCTGCATGTGCAGGCAATCTACTGGGCTTGACTTTATTCCGGACCGCATCTGACCGACCAGAGCAGCCAGTGTCAGGCCTGGTTGGCTGGCTGCTGCCTGCCGACCGATGCGTTGTGGCGTTGCGCTCGCCTCGCTCTTGGCCGCCATGCCCCGCAGGCAGCTAGCTCCATCCGGCGGCACGCCGACCCGATTGACGAAGTCACCGATCCGCCCTTACCGTCCGGTTAACTCCGGGAAGTGATGGTTCCGCATGCTACTGATCGTCATGTTTGAGGCGCAGACCTGGCGCGTCAGGCCGGATGACCGGTTCACCTTCGGCCGAGCGCGCGACTGCACGGCTGTCCTGCCGAACGCAGACCGCGGCGTGTCCAGGAGGTCAGGTAGCTTCACTTCGCGCAACGGCTTGTGGTGGCTGTCCAACGACAGTGCCTCATCGATGCTCTACCTGTCCGGCGATCGCGGCTTCCGGGCCGACATCCCGCCGGGTATCGCGCTTCCGCTGCAGCAATGGCACGCGAAACTGCGGCTCGACGGCGTCCTGGCTAGTTACGTGCTGCGGATCCGGCTGCCGGCTCTGGATGACGAGGACACGGCCGAGCAACAAGCCTGGGAACCTGCTCCGGAACGGATCGTCACCAGCACGAAGCTACGACTCCCACTCAGTGAGAGCGACAGGCTCGTGCTGGCCGCACGGTTCGAGGAATACCTGACCTGGAAGCACGTCGGCGCCGCGGCGCCGCGCAGCGCTAAGGAGGCAGCAGAGCGCATCGGCTGGCAACCGCACACTGTCTCCAAGCGGTGCGAGAACATCCGGAATCGGTTCGTCCGCATCGGGGTCCCTGGGCTGCGCGGACCTCGCGCGCTTGAGGAACTTGCCGGGCTGCTGATTTCCACCGGTCAGCTCAGCAGTGCGGACCTACGGCGGCTGCCCGCCGTTCGGCCGGATTCTGACCGCCCGCAGCCGAGCTAACGGCGAAGGCGCTCGCGCGGGCCGCCGAAGCCGTTTGGCAGTAAGTCTTATTCGACAAGCTGACCCGCAGCCCAAACGCCTGTGTCGGCTGATGTAATAGCGACAGCAACCGACGCAGGCGCTTGCGGGTGAGCCTTTTGTATTACCTTCTCAGAATGAGGAACAGGAAAGCCCGCAGGCTCACGAATGCCTTAACAGGCGTTCCGTTGAAGTTGCATCGCCCATTGGGGAATCTAGGCGCGACCGCTGTGAAGTACACGGACACGTTGCCGCTGCCGCGGGCTCCCCGGAAGGCGCCACCGCTGGCGAATGGCAGGACTATCAGCCTCCCCGCCACGGTCTGCGAAGCGACGCACGTGAAGTGATTGAAGCTGCTGGTCGTGACCTTATTGGTCAGGCGGACCGTAAGGTTGCCGGCCTGCGTCGGTATCGTGGCCACGTTTCCGCTGGGCAGCGGGAACAGTGCGAATGTGGGTACGATGCCGCGCAGCTTAAGCGGGATGACCGGCGTGGTCGCCAGTGCACCCGGGCCGGAGAGCGAACCGCTAATGAACTCGGGCCCGCTGATGACGTGATGATGCCTGCCACCGAACTGACCATGGTGACTGCTGCTCGCCAGAGCGGGCCCGCCCGTTAGTAGCGCGGCCGACGTCGCGGCCACGACAAGGGCGCTCAGCCTTGTGCCGAACTTCATTGTTCCCCCCGTCAATCTGAGTGAGCTGCCGAGTGACTGCCCCCTTTCGCTATGGCCTATCGGCCAGTACCTAAGGCAAGGCCAGCACGGATGCGAAAGCTGCACCCGAAACCGGCCCAAGGTGGCACACATTACAGCGTCGTTCGGCGGACCTGGCAACCTTGCCGGATGCAGTTCTCACTATGTGGAATTTCGAACATCGCATCGAATGCTATATCCATATATTGCCCAGACATGCAGATAAGCAGGTCTAAGCGCGATTCAGCCCGCTATACCGCCTCGCCGCAGTTCGATGGCCTGGCACACGCCTAACTCAGCTGGACTCCCGCCGCCTGGTGGGTGACCGCTTCGAAGGGCGCCTCGTGCTTATCCCACGAGTGTCTTGACCGCGCTGGTCAAGTCGGCCAGCGCCGCCTTAGCGTCGGCGAAATACATCCTCGTCTTCGGGTCGACGTACAGCTCGTTGTCGATACCGGCGTAACCGTGACCCATCGATCTCTTGATCACGATGATGCTCTTCGCCTGGTCGACGTTCAGGATCGGCATGCCCGAGATGGCTGTGCCGGGGCGGCGTGCAGCCGGATTGGTGACGTCGTTCGCCCCGATCACGAGCGCCACGTCCGTGCGGGCGAACTCGGGGTTGATGTCATCCATCTCCCTCAGCTGCGGATACGGGACGTTGGCCTCGGCAAGCAGCACGTTCATGTGGCCGGGCATCCGGCCGGCGACCGGGTGGATCGCATAGCTGACTTCGACGCCGTGCGACTCGAGCACGTCGGCAAGGGCGGCAACCTCATGCTGGGCCTGGGCCGCTGCGAGCCCGTAACCGGGCACGATGATGACCTTCGACGCATAGGCGAGCTGGATAGCCGCGTCGTCTGCGGCAATGGCCTGGACGTTACCGCCTGGCCCCGCCACGGCCGCCACCGCGGAGTCACCCGTGCCGAAGCCGCCGACGATGATGTTGCCGATCGACCTGTTCATGGCGTCGGCCATCAGCTTGGTCAGGATGCTCCCGGAAGCGCCGACCAGTGCGCCGGCGATGATGAGCGCCCAGTTGCCGATGACGAACCCGGCCATGGCTACCGCGGTGCCGGTGAAGGCGTTCAACAGCGAGATCACCACCGGCATGTCCGCCCCGCCGATCGGCATCACCATTGACACGCCGAATGCCAGTGCCGCCAAGAGGACGACCATTAGCACGGCCGCGTTCGGTGCCGCGATCAGATAGCAGCCCACGCCCAGCCCGACTGCGGCAAGTCCCAGGTTGACCACTCGCGCTCCTGGGAAAGTGACGGGGGCCGAGTTGATGACGCCTTGCAGCTTGCCGGCCGCGATGATCGACCCGGAGAAGGTCACCGCGCCGATGATCACGTCAAGCAGGGTGGTGACCGATGTGGTGGCTGAGACGCTAGCGCTAGCACGCACGTAGTCGCTGATCGCGACCAGGGCGGCGGCGCCGCCGCCGACCGCGTTGAACATGCTGACCAACTGCGGCATCGCAGTCATCTGCACGTTCCTGGCCGAGTAGAGGCCGGCGCCCGAGCCGATGAGCGCACCGGCGAACATCACGATCCAACCGGTGACGCTGATCGCCCCGGCGTGGGCGATGATCGCTAGCGTGGTCGCGACCGCGATGATCATCCCGATCGTGGAGGCCTGATTCCCCCGCCTGGCCGTGGCGGGGTTGTTCATCAAGTGCAGGCCCAGCACGAAGCAGGACGCTGCGAGCACGTAGATGAGCTGGGTGACCCAGTCAAAGGTGCTCATGTCGAGATGCCCCCACCGGCATCGCCGCCTGCGCCAT
>JASHSO010000511.1 GCA_030038715.1 Streptosporangiaceae bacterium | reverse complement strand
CGCCCTGACTGAACCGGAGCTGCGCCGACGCCATTAGCCACGGCAACGCAACTGGATGGTCACCCGCTGCGTCTCATGGCCATGAAGGCACGCAGGATGGTCGGATTAGGTCTTGCGATCTGCGTGCTGACGGGCGGGTCCACCGCGCTCGCCGGGACGGCGGGAGCAACTGCGGTCGGCAACAGGACGCTCGCGCGCAAGCAGGCCGAATGGCTGCTGACGCTGGTTCCGCTGCCAGTCGGCGCGGTTCGGCTGCGCTCGGCCCCGAAATCCCTGTCCGGCCCGATCATGGGCACTCCGGCCGTTACCTCGCTGGTGGACCGGTATGAGGCCTGGCAGGTCGCGATGCCGTTCGCCCGGCTGCAGACCTGGCTGCGCGAGCACCGTCCGCGCGGCCGCCGCGAGGTCGGCAGGACCACGAGCTGGGGTCTGTCAGGCGTGACCGCGGTTGGCCAGGAGTATGCCGGCTCGACCAGCCCAGCCTGGCAGTCGTCGGACCTGGAGATCGGTGCTGCTCCCGCCGGGCAAGGTCGTAGCGTGCTGCGGGCGGACGGTGTTGTGGTGTGGCTGGATCCGCGGCCGCTGCCGGACAGTGCGCGCGGCCCGCGGCTGCGAGTGACCATCGCCCACGGCTGCCCGGGCAGCGACGCACGCTACGTCGGGATCACTAATAGCGGTCCGGGACTTAAGCGCCGCCTGTTGCCGCACGGCCGCCCGACCTCCGGACTGGAGTGCTGGTACAACGGCGTCAACGGGCGGGCATTCAAGCTGACACGGGTGATGCGACTGGGTGCCGCGGCGGTCAGCCGGATGGCAAGGTCAATGGCACGGCTTCCGCTCAGTCATCCCGACGGCGCGGTGACAGTCTGTCCCCTGGGCGACGATTCAACTGAGGTTGTCGCGCTGGCGTATGCCGGCAGGCCAGACGTGGACCTGTGGGTCGCGCTGACCGGCTGCCGATACGTGGCCAACGGCTTCATCATGACGCGCTATTACTGAGGCTGGTGACCCAGTCGGCGATCCTGACGACCTCGGCCTGGCGCGCAAACACCTTCTCCAGCAGGACCCGGTGCACCTCGGCGTCCGCATCGAGGCAGCCGTCGGCGAGTACCGCAAGGCGATAGTCCAGGTCTGCGGCCTGGCGCAGGGTAGAGAGCACGACGCCGCTCGTCGCGATGCCCGCCAGCACCAGCGTATCGATCTCGGCCGAGCGCAGCACGAGTTCTAGGTCGCTGCCGGCGAACGCGGACACGCGCCGCTTGGTGACCACCAGGTCGCCGGGAACGGGAGCAACCAGGGGATGGATGCCTGCGCTGGGGTCGCCCTCGGCGAACCGGCCGGTCCCGGCGATCGCGGCGAAGCTTCTGTTGCGCTGGCTCACCTCCGGATAACCGGCGCGAAACCCGACAGTGACGTAGATGACC
The DNA here is from genome assembly GCA_030038715.1 of Streptosporangiaceae bacterium. Lineage (GTDB taxonomy): Bacteria > Actinomycetota > Actinomycetes > Streptosporangiales > Streptosporangiaceae > JAJYUU01. Next base: position 2,178 of record JASHSO010000511.1, on the reverse strand, counting down.
AAGATGCCAGAGTTGCGAGCGGCGGCCGCGGCGGTTCCGAGACCGGCCAGGTAGGCCTGCTCGCCGGAAAAGCGCTCCACGACCCCTTGTTGCACATCCATGATTAGCAAGGCGGTTCGGGACATGCGGCTCATGCTAGCCGTGCCGGGATTGCGCGCCCGGTCGTAGTGCCGCGATCATTGCACAATGCCCGGCACGTCAGCAGACAGCGACGATCAGGAGCCGCAGCCTAAGACCAGGACCGAATCCGAAGGCCTGGCCCGCAGGCCGACCGTGCGTGGGTCGATCTGGTTCCTGGAACACGCGCAAGACGTGGTTACCGTGACCGTCGGGGTCCTCCTGATGGCGCTCGCGGCCACGCTACTCGTCTCGGGCGTGGTCGACTTCGCCGATGGCAGCTCGGGCTCGATCGCGAAGGCGGCGCCAGGCCTGATCGACCAGACCCTACTCGTCCTGATCTTGGTCGAGATCGTGCACACCGTCGTGCTGTCGCTGCGCGCGCACAGGCTCGTAGCCCAGCCGTTCATCGTGGTCGGCCTCATCGCCGTGGTCCGGCGGATCCTGTTCGTGCTCAACCCGCTCAGCCGCTTCTCGGTCAGCACATCGGAGCTCGCGCTTCTCATCGCCATGGTCGTGGTCTTCGTGGCGGCTCTCATCGCGGTCAGCGTGTTCGAGAAGAGCGGCGACTAGTCGTGCGGGTCACGGTCAGGGTCACCCCGGGCGCTGCTAGCACCCGCGTCGGCGGGCAGCATGACGGCGCGCTCGTCGTGCGGGTCAACGCCCGGGCAGTCGAGGGCAAGGCGACGGCGGCGGCGCTAGCAGCAGTGGCTTCGGCCTTCGGCGTCCCGCGCAGCGCTGTGACGCTGGTCGCTGGTCCCGCGAGCCGGACGAAGATCCTGGAAGTCGCCGGCGCGAACCCGGCAGACCTGCAACGGTTGCTGACCGGCTAGCACGGCGCTACGGCAGCAGCACGATCTTGCCGAGGATGTGGCCCACGGCGAGCCTCCGATAGGCGTCCTGAACCTGAGCCAGCGGGAACGTGGCCGCGATCGGGACCTCCAGCCGGCCGGCCGCGATCAGCCCGGCGAGCTCGGCGAGTACGCCTGCGCTGGCTCCTGCAGCATTGCCATCGGCCTTGACTCCGTACTTCTCGACGGCTCCGAAGTTGACGATCGTGTCTACCCGCGATGGCTCGACGCCAAGCTCCAGCGCCAGTTCCACGTAGCCCGCGCCGACGGTATCGATGAAGGCGTCGACCTTGCCTGCGGCCCCCCTGATCCGGTCGGCGACGCCGTCGCCGTAGCTGACGGGAATCACGCCGCGTCCGGAGAGCCACCCATGATTGCCCTGGCTGGCCAGCCCGATCACGGTAGCCTCCGCGAGCCGGGCTAGCTGGACGGCGACGCAGCCGACTCCGCCGGCCGCTCCGGCGACAACGAGGGTGTCGCCGCTATCGAGCGCCACCGCGCGAACCGCCGCGTAGGCGGTGGCACCTGCCACGGACAGCGCCCCGGCAGCCTCCCACGGCACACCAGGAGGCTTGGCAGTCAGGTTCTGCGCCTCGGCCAGCACGAACTCGGCGTGACTTGCCCGGTTGTCGGTGTAGCCGAGCACCTCGTCGCCTTCGGCGAAGCCAGTCACGCCCGGACCAGCCTCGGCCACGACCCCGGCCAGGTCGCTGCCCTCGCCGGAAGGGAACGTGGCCGGCCACCGGGAGTGCAGCAGGCCCTGCCGGATCTTGGCTTCGCCCGGGTTGATGCCCGCCGCCTTGACCTGCACAAGCACCTCGCCCGGGCCAGGCACCGGCTTGGGCACGTCGACGACCTGAAGAACGTCCTCGCTTCCGTACTCTGTGAAACGGACAGCCTTCACCGCGTTACCTCCGTTACGTTGCTGCTGGCGCGAGTTCGTGCAGGATCTCCTTGGCCCTGGCCACCGCGGCCTGCGGGTCCGCGTCGGGTGCGCCGACCAGCGGGTCCCAGTTGAGGTCGTAGAACACCTCGGTGATACCCCTTTCACCGAGCCAGGCCGCGTCAGCGCGAACTCCTGTGGCATCCACCCGATGCCGAGCCCGAGGTCGTGCCGCCCGCCGGACAGCACGTCCAGTGACGCGGCCTGCTTGGCCAGGTAGCCCGGGGAGACGAACGGCAGGTTCACCACGGCCACGCCGAGCCGGAC
>JASHSO010000510.1 GCA_030038715.1 Streptosporangiaceae bacterium | reverse complement strand
ACGCAAGCCCAACGAGCGAGCGGTAGTGCGCCCGATACAGCTCGGCTACCGCAACACCGGCATCCACCGCCGACGCTGATAGACCTGCCTCCGGCGCTCGGAACCCTGCGGCCCCGGCTCCGTTAATAGGACGCACAGGGACCTCGTTAGGTTGACTTGCGGCCATCAGAGATCTTCGCGGCGGGCCGCCGCTCCGTCCTGGCACCTGCCCATTCCCCGTAACCCCGTCGCCCACCACCCCGCCTCCCATGGCGTCCACCGATGACGCATCCCAGGCGGCGGAAGCCGACCACGCTTTCGCCGGACGCGAGATGGCACAAATCGTGCATCTTAACCTGCGGTAGCGCAACTATATAAGCCGACACGGCGACGCTAAGCCGCCTTATGCGGTAATCGTTACGTAAAGAGTAGATCAGCCGGCTACCTGCCGGGAATAGAGACGAGCGGTCACATGTCCGTGACCGTATCTGAAATTCGGCCGTGCGCCTGATGCCTGACGAATCGCTCCGGAGCCGGCTCACCTGCAGCGACTCCAATCGCGACAGAGGCTTGCGGACCAAAGCCCGTAACGCCAGCAGGCTAAGGACATCCCTCGCGATCCCGACGGTGCGACTGGACTGGGCCGACTCTTCATGGTACCGGCCAGAAGTCGCCCGCAGGCGCTAGCAAGCGCGTCATGCGCCGGGCTCCCAGGCCCGCTGTACAGCCTCGGGGATGCCCCACCAGCCGAGCGGCGTGAGCCGATCGTCGTCATCGACTGCGCCGATGACCTGGAGCAACCCGACGGCGGGCAGGAACATGCTGGCTGCCGCGTCGGCTTGGTCGTCGAAGTCGTCAGGATCGTAGTCACCCACGTAGCCGGCCAGGTCGTCGGCGCTGGCCGGAGTTCCCGGACCGCCTTTAGCCAACGCCGAGGTAGCGGCGAGCCAGTCGTTATGGTCGAGCGCGCAGAGGGCGACCATCGACTGCTCGTCCTCGGTGAGGTCCTCGAAGCCGTCAGCGTCGCGCTCGGCGTCAGCGTCGCGCTCCAGGTCCTCTCGCGGTGACACTATGCCGGACGCGAGTGTCAGCCATAGCTCCGCATCGTCGCCCGGCAATCTGCGCGGGTTCACGCCGCCGCAGGCGATGAGCAGGGCGCCTGGCCACCCGGCTCGGCTGAGGATTGCGCGGATGTGACCGCAGGCCGCCTGCAGCGCATTGTGAGGAACGGGGCGGTCCGCCACCTCGGTCAGAACCTCGCGAAGCTCGGACAGCGCTTCGGCCTCCGCGGCGTCCCATTCGGCCAGAAACTCCTCATCGACCTCGTCCGTTACCACGCTCATCGGCACGCGCCCATCTGGTAGCGGCGCGACCATCCACTCCTCTTGCAGCCGACGGTGCTCCCGCAGCACAGCGACGCCGCCCGTGACAAGCCGGTCCGGGTCGATCAGGCCGGCGGTAACCAGTCCTTCGAGATAGTCGACAAGCAGGCCGTAGACCTCCGTTTGCACTGGGCCACGCTCGTCCTCGTCGTCCCAGACGAGCATGCCGATCATCGGAGCAGGCTCGGTGCCGGTCGTCTCGAGCCATCTCTCCACGTCGATCTCGGTGGCGTCGCCGTCCGCGAGTCTCTGCAGCATCGTGGCTGCGCTGTCCCAGAAGGCAGACGACAGCGGGTTGCCCGCCGCGATCAGTTGCCGCCGCAGACCTGGCAGCGCCGCCGTAGCGTCCGTCGCAGGCGCCTGGAGCAGCGCCCGGGCCACGTCGCGGCGGGTCAGGGCCGTTGCTGGCCGGCCTGTCTCTGCTGTCATGCCCTGCGCGTCAAGTGCCACGGCTCGCCAGCCTACGCAGCTTTCGAGCCGGGTAGGGCCGAGATCCAGGGCATTCTTGTCACGTCGGCGGCGCGCCGAACCCGGCCGACTCCGTTGGGGCTGGTGCGGCCTTGCGTGCTGCCGCCGGGTGGGCTCAGCACGTTCCCGGCTATCGCCCGGTGAATGCGGGCAGCCGCTTATCGCGGAAGGCCGCGACTCCCTCGGCGAAGTCCTGCGATCCGGCCATCTCTTGCTGCACCTGTGCCTCCAGCTCAAGCTGGTCGTGCATCCGGCCGTACAGCCACGCATTCAGCTGGCGCTTGCTGCCGGCATAGGACCGGGTCGGTCCGTTGGCCAGCCGCACGGTCAGCTCCTCCGCCTGCGGCATCAGCTCGGAATCGGGCCAGACTCGGTTGATCAGGCCCCATTCCAGTGCCTGGCGGCTGGGCAGGCGCTCGCCGAGCATCGCAAGCTCCGCCGCCCTGGCGAAGCCGACCCTGCTGGGCACGAGCAGCGAAGAGCCGCCGTCGGGCACCAGGCCGATGTTCACGAAGGCCAACAGGAAGTAGGCGGACTCCGATGCCACCACCAGGTCGCAGGCGAGGGCCAGCGACAGCCCGATGCCGGCGGCGGCGCCGTGCACGGCGGCCACGACCGGCTTGGCCATCGTGCGGATCCCGGTGATGATCGGGTGGTAGCGCTGGGTCAGCACCTTGTAGACATCGGGGTGGCCTTCCGGCGTCAGATCCCGAGGCTCGCTCAGGTCCGCGCCGCTGGAGAACGCCCGGCCGGCGCCGGTTACCAGGACGGCGCGGACCGAGGCATCTGCGGCGAGTTCCGCGACGGTGTCGCGCAGCCCGACCCCGAGCTGCTCGTTCCACGCGTTCATCCGCTCGGGGCGGTTCAGTTCCAGCTTGGCCGCCGGGCCGCTGCGGTACAGGCGGAGTGCATCGAGGTCTTTGTCCAGCACGAAGTCAGCATCAGCAGCCATACCAGGCAGCGTAGTATCACGCCGTTTCGCGGGCCATGCGTGCCGCTGACCTGCTTCGTCGACCCTGCCCTTGCCCGGCTGGCTGCGGCTCGCTGCCGGATCAGTAGTGCCTGTAGTAGGTGTACCGGTACCGGGCGGCTGGCGTGACGGGGCTGGACACCCCGCCGACGGTGACGGTGACGGTGACGGTGACGTGGCCGGGCGGGGCGATGGCCCAGATCCGCCCCGGGCTGTCGGCGAGCACCAGCGCGCGCCGGTTCCCGAACCGCACGCTCACCGGGCAGGACCGGGGGAACCCGCGGCCGCGCGGGCAGGACAGCCCAGTGCCGGCGATGCGCACCAGGTTCCCCCCGAACGCCGGGCCGCGGCCGGGGTTCAGCCCGGTGACCAGGGGCCCGGACACCGTGATGGTCAGCACCGCGGTCG
>JASHSO010000509.1 GCA_030038715.1 Streptosporangiaceae bacterium | reverse complement strand
GGTCTCTATCTGTCCATCAGGCCCCTGCTGGACGCGAGCAGCATCGCCGGTGAGTCGCGCACTGACTGGAGACCGTCCGATACGCGTGCCTGGTTTAGGAACTATGAGAGGTTTCTGCGACCGTACGCGAGGATGGCGCAGAAGGCGCGTATACCGGAGTTCATTGCTGGCGCAGAATTGTCGGAATTCCAGGATTCGCATTACTGGAAGCAGCTCGATGCGGCTATTGCGAAGATCTTCAAGGGAGCACTCGCTTACAGCAACAACTGGTACAACCAGCCGGGTCAGTCAAGGCAGGAAGTCAGCGGCGTGCATGAGCTGGTGGATGCCTATCCTCCGGTTCAGGTTGGCCAGCACGCCAGCGTGGCGGAGTTGACTGCGGGCTGGAGTGCCTATGATCGGACGCTGCCGCATGGCACGGTGCTTGGCGAAGTCGGCATAGCGGCCCAGCCCGGCGCGTATGCGAAGCCATTCGTGGTGCGCTGGCCCGGTCGGCCGCTAGTCCCGGCGATTCAGTCGCGCTGGTTCTCCGCCGCGTGTGACTCCGCTGGTCACGAACGCCTAGGCGGCATCTACTTCTGGCCGATGACGTTCGGCCAGGATCTGCGGGCGCCGCCGGACGCCGGCGACCCTGGCTCGTTCGTGGACGGCGAGGGCGCATCAGCGATCGCGACCTGCTTCCAGACGCTAGCCGGAGCCGCCGGATGACAGGTGGTGTCCTGCGCGCCGAGCGGGCGATGTACTGGGAACCGCCCGATGCGCATGAGGCTCTGGCGGGACGCTCCGCGCGGCGCGGCCTTAGCTGGCTTCCGGTGGTAGTGATCGTCGCGGCACAAGCGTATCTGTCGGCGCGCCTTGTGCATCTGAGCCCGGCGTCGCCAGACGAGAGTCTCTACATCTACGCGGGGCATCAGCTAATTCACGAACTCTGGCATGGCGGGGGCAGTCCATATTACGAAACCTATTTCTCTGGCGCCCCGGACCTCTATCCGATTCTGGCCGCCATGGCGGACGACTTTGGCGGGCTGGTAGCCGTACGGTTGATGAGCTTGGTCTTCACGCTTGTTGCCGCCGGCCTCTTGTTTGCTACGACCCGCCGGATGTTCGGGTATTGGCCAGCCGTCACGGCGACTGCGCTATTCGCCGGGCTCGGTGTTACCGACGGAGTCGGCGTGCTGGCCACGTTCGACTCCTTGTCGCTGCTGCTGATTGCGGCTGCCGCCTACTGCGGTGTACGGGCGGCCGAGGGCCGCCAGACTGCCGCCCGGTGGCCGCTGCTCATTCCTGTTGTGCTGCTCGCAGCCAACGCCGTCAAGTACGCCTCGATCCTGTTCGACCCGGTGGTGATCGGCCTGGCCGCTCTCCAGCTAGAACGCGAGGGGTGGCGGCGGGTCGCCCAGCGACTGGTAGCGCTCAGCGCTGCAACGGCGATGCTGCTGCTCGTCAGCGCGCTGCTGGCGGGCGGTGCCTACATCGAAGGCATCATGTACACGACGCTGAATCGGCCAACTGGCGTGCAGCCGGCCTTTGCGGTGCTTAAGACCGACGGGCCGGTCGAGCTGATCAGGGAGTCGTGGGACTATATCGGCGCGGTCGTGACTATTGGCGTCCTTGCCGTGCCGATTGCGTTCTTCTCGCGGGACGAGCGGCGCAAGACATTCACCCTGGCGTTGCTGGTCGTCGCCGGCATGCTGGTGACAATCGAAGCGATTCACCTGCGCACGGACATGTCAATGTCCAAGCATGATGACTTCGGTGCGTGGTTTACGTCGATGGCGGCCGGATACGCTCTGACGAGGCTAGCTCAGATTACCTTCCGACGACATGTCAAGGTGCTCCTCGCCGTGGTGAGCACTACCATCGCTGTACTCTGCGGGCTTTGCTACAGCGACAGCACGCTCGTTGGAGATCAGTCGACGAGCTGGTCGGCACTGCTTCCAACATATGCCTACCTCAGGCCGTATCTTGAGCTTCCCTCCGGCCGGGACCTGCTCGGCAGTCAGCTTGCCAGCCAGATCATCTACGTCGATGACCCAGGCATTCGCTGGTATCAATATTCCGACGACCTGTACATCAAATACCCGATCGCTGGACGCGGTGGCAATGCCAGTGGGTCGATCTCCGGCGCGGCCTGCTGGGCGGTCCGGCCGGGATGCATGTACCTGGAAGGATCGGCGGGGTATACGGCAGCGATCAGAGCGCATTGGTTCTCGCTGATCTCGATGCTTGGCAGCGATGGCACGAGTCAAGACGCTGCGATCGTGGCGGCGGTCAAGTCGACTCCGGGCTATGTGCTGCTTACTACCAGCGGGGGCGCGCCGACATGGATCTACGCCCCGGACTATGGGGGCACGACAGGCGCGGTCGTGCCAGCGGGCGGATACAGTCATGACGTGCGAGCCGGGTAGCCTGATCACTCTGCAATATCCATTGTGCATCGGCTGGGTTGCGCTAACGGTGCCGGGGCTAAGCCCCGGGACACGGCTGGGCATGATCGGCTAATAGCAGACTGCAGAGCCGGGCGAGGAGCGGAGCAGGTTCAGTTGGTTGAGGTCGGGCTGCGGACCAGACGGCGCAGAGCGGTGGGGCGCAATGCAGACGCAGCGATCCGGTACGCCGCCATGGGGTGGCCTGTCTGTCCGGGCGCGTTCCAGCCCGCCCACGCCCAGCGGCCAGCCAGAACCCAGCGTGCGTGCTCGTGCGACCGGATCGGCTGTCCATCACCCGGTGCGCATCCAATCTCGCCGGCGTGGCAGAACCTGGCCAGCACCGATCCCGCGGTCGTCGCCCGCTGGTGGATGGGCCTGCCAGCGGCGAGCGTAATCCTGCCGACGGGCAGGGTATTCGACGTCCTTGACGTGCCGGCTCGGGTGGGAGTTGCGGCGCTGGCGCGCATGGAGCGGTCTGGTGTGCGGCCCGGCCCGGTAGCGATGAGTACCGGAGACCGGGCCCACTTTTTTGTCCGGACCCGCGGCGCGCCTGCCGACGAGAACGAGTGGTGGTCCTGCCATCTGGACTGCGAGCCCGAGGAACTCGCTGACGTGACGGGGCTTCGGTGGCACTGCCGGGACAGCTACGTACTCGCGCCGCCGTCGCGCGTCGCGACTGGCGCATCGGCCCGCTGGCTCCGCGACCCGGCCGACTATCAACTCCCGGACGGTGTCCGGCTGCTCGAGGTGCTGGCCGACGCCTGCGAGGAGGTCGGGTTATGCCCGCCGCGGGCGCACGCAAGCGGTCTGCCGAACTGTTCACTCGTGCCAGCGCGATCACGCCGGGCGGGGTGAACTCACCCGTCCGGGCGTTTGGCGCGGTCGGCGGTACTCCGGTGTTCATGTCGTCGGGCCGCGGCGCCTATCTGACTGACGTGGATGGCAACCGCTATGTAGACCTGGTGTGCTCCTGGGGACCGCTGATTCTGGGCCACGCGCATCCCGCCGTGGTGTCCGCCGTGCAGCAGGCAACGAGCCGGGGGACGTCGTTCGGTACGGTGACCGAAGCGGAAAGCGATCTTTGCCGGGAAATCGCCGCGCGGGCGCCGGTCGAGCGCGTCAGGCTGGTCAACTCCGGGACCGAAGCGACGATGACGGCGATCCGTCTGGCTCGGGGTGTCACCGGGCGGCGGTTCGTGGTGAAGTTCGCCGGCTGCTACCACGGGCACGTGGACGCGCTGTTGGTCGCCGCCGGCTCTGGCGTCGCCACGTTCAGCTTGCCGGACTCCGCGGGAGTGACCGGTGCCGCCGCCGCCGACACGATCGTGCTGCCGTACAACGACGCAGCAGCCGTTCGCCAGGCGTTCGCCGAGAGCGGCCATGAGATCGCGTGCGTGATCACCGAGGCCTGCCCGGCCAACATGGGGGTCGTGCCGCCCGCGGCCGGCTTCAACGAACTGCTGTCGGCGCTGTGCGGCGAATACCGTGCGCTGCTGATCATGGACGAGGTGCTGACCGGGTTCCGGGTTACCCGCGCCGGGTGGTACGGCCGCGAAGGCGTAACAAGCGACCTGATGACGTTTGGAAAGGTCATGGGGGGCGGGCTGCCTGCGGCGGCCTTCGGTGGCCGCGCCGAGATCATGGACCTGCTTGCCCCGAGCGGGCCGGTTTATCAGGCCGGGACCTTGTCGGGTAATCCGCTCGCCACCGCCGCCGGCCTGGCAACGCTGCGGGAATGCACCGACGAGGTGTACGGGCGAGTCGACCACGCAGCAGCCGCTGTGGCCAAGCTCACCGCGGACGCGTTGGCGGCCGCGGGCGTGCCGTTCCGGCTGCAGGAGGCCGGCAACCTGTTCTCGTTCTTCCTGGGCGTCACCGGCCCGGTTCGTGACTTCGGCGCGGCTCGGGCTCAGTCCGGCGCGGCATATGCCGCCTTCTTCCACGCCATGCTGGACAGCGGGGTCTACCTCCCGCCTTCTCCGTTCGAGGCCTGGTTCTTGTCCGCGGCGCACGACGAGGATGCCATCGGCCAGATAGCTGATGCGCTACCCGCGGCCGCAGCCGCGTCGGCGGCCGCGCTCGGCTGACCTCGCTCGCCTGGGTCTGGGCGAGCAAGGATCTCGGACTGGGGCGGGTGCTGGCGGCCGGGCAGGCTGAACTGCCCTAGTACGCGCTCTAGCGGCGCGGCCGTTTTGTGGCCAGGATTCTGTTGGTGCAGTCGGGCAGCGGACCCGGCCCTACGGAGGAAATCGCCATGGCCATACGCAATGTGATCAGCACCCTCGGCACCGATGGCACCGAAGTGATGGGGCCGGGAATCCTGATGTGGCATTATCCGGGCGCCGACATCATGAACGGCAGCCTGCTGACAGTGGAAAGCAACCACTTCTGCGTGCTGAAGTCACGGGGCGCCATCCTCAATGTCTACGACACCGGCCAGTACCCGGTTGAGACACCGCAGCGGCCGCTGCTCGGCAGTTTCCAGCAGGCCTTCTACGGGGGTCAATCGCCCTGGCAATACGAGGCAATGTTTGTCTCGCGCGCCAAGAGCGTGGTCAAGGCTCAGGGTGTCGCCCTGTCGAGAGAACTCGCCGAGATGGTGTACGACGTGGACTACTACGTGCACATCGACACCAAGGAGGATGCCGTCAAGCTGGTCACGCACATGCCCTACCAAGGTCACGCGCTCACGACCGAGGCGCTCAACGCCTACGCCGGCCCAGTGGTCGAGCAGGCAATCAACCAGCTCGTCCAGATCACACCGCTTGAGCAGGTGAACGAGAAGATCCACGACATCACCGAACTGGTCCGCGGTCACCTGCAGGACTTCCTCGGTATTTACGGAGTCACCCTGAACGACGTCAAGGTCCTCATGCGGCCGCGCGACGAACGGATGCGAGAGCTGATATCGCTGCGGGCCTTCGGGCTGTCGGAGATCGACGCGGTTCGCTACTACGTGGCGCTGAAGATGGCCGAGCGCGGGCTCGTGTCGGCGCCGAACATGGCAGTGGGCGAGCCGTTCCACATCGGCATCACGACCACCCAGGCCAGTCCGCTGGCCGGGATCACGCCGACGCCGGACGTGAACGGCCCGGCAGCGCCCGCCGCCCACCGGACAGTCTGACGCACGTGGCCGACAGTGTGTCAGACCGGCTCCGCAGGCTGCTCGCCACCGACCTGTACAGCGAAAGGGGGAGGCTCCGGTCGGATGACTTGCTGGTGCGCGAGCGGGTAGGTCACGACCTCGGCTCGGCGGCTGCCAGGCTCAGGGAACTGGCAAGCCGCTGGCGCGCCGACCGCGTGCCGCCTTCGACTAGGGAGCAGCCGTTCCCGCCGGCGGCGGTGATGGAGCCGCTGCGCCAGGCTGATCGCCTTGTCAAGGGCATCGAGGACACGGCAGCGTCCGTTCGGGGCCTGCCACTTCTCAACCAGGACAAGGTGTGGGACCGGGTGCGCAGCTCAGGCCTGGAGGAGCTGATGCAGTTCGACTGGACGCTCGTGGGTGAGGCCGAGGCGATGTGCGCTGAGCTGGACCGGGTGTTGGCGCTTGACGAGATCGACGTGCGAGCACTGGAATCCAGGCTGCGCAATCTCCGGGCCGTGATGAGCGACCGGCAGCGCTACACCGAGATTTCCTAGCGGCCCTGCGATGAGACCCTGCCGCACCAGGTGTCGCGTCGGGTCAGGCTAGTCTGTGCGGCGCTATGAATGTCAGCCGGGTCCGGGCGCCTGAGGAGACGACCGCCGTCGTGCACCTGGTCCGGCATGGCAAGGTCGCCAATCCCCGCGGCGTAGTGTACGGGCGCCTGCCCGGCTATCACCTGTCAGCGGCGGGCAGGCTGATGGCCAAGGCGGCGGCCGACTTTCTGGCCGGGCGGGACGTGACACTGCTGCGGTCCTCGCCGCTCGAGCGAGCCGTAGAGACCGCCGAGCCCATCGGGGCGGAATTCGGCCTGGGAGTGCTAGCCGACGAGCGGCTGATCGAAGCGGGGAACTACTTCGAGGGAATGCGGTTCGGCGTCGGCGACGGCGCGCTCAGCCGGCCGCGTCACTGGTTCGCGCTGCGCAACCCGCTGCGCCCGTCGTGGGGTGAGCCCTACCGGGAAGTGGCCACCAGGATGCTCGCGGCGGTAACCGACGCCGCGCGTTCGGCGGCCGGGCACGAGGCCGTGCTGGTCAGCCACCAGCTGCCGATCTGGGTCACCCGGATGTCGGTCGAGGGCCGCCGGCTGTGGCACGACCCGCGGCGTCGGCAGTGCGCACTGGGCAGTGTCACCAGCCTGTTCTTCGTCGGCGAGCGGGTAACCGAGGTCCGGTACGCCACGCCCTCGGGCGTCGCCTGACGGCGGAGTGCCGGCACCCGAGACGCCCGGCGTCCTGCCGGCGTTGCCGATGCCTGGGCGACCCGGCGTGCCGCTCGGCGCCAAATCGCCGGCCCGGCGTCACGGTATCGCACCGTGTCCGGCACAATAGGGCCGGTACTACTGCCTGTAGGAGATCGCCTCTGTGTCCCGCGTGCTCCGGCTTGCGCCGCGAGCGGCTCAGGTCGCCCGCGTTAGTGGGCAGCCCGGAGCGCGGGCCGCCGTCACAGCGGGTATCGCGGTCCTGGTCGGCCTCGCCGTGGTCGGTTGCGACGGCGGCTCCATCGCCTCCGATAACCCGCAGAGCAGTGGCCAGAGCTTCGTCGGCAGCAGCTACGCATCCACCCTGTACTCATCAGGTCACCGGCCGGCAGCCCCGGACATCTCGGGAACCACGATCACCGGTAAGCCGCTGAGCCTGAGGTCATACCGCGGCTACACAGTCGTGCTCAACTTCTGGGGATCCTGGTGCACGCCGTGCCGCGAGGAGGCCCCGGCGCTCGGCACGCTCGCCAAGCAGATGTACGGGCGCGGGGTTCGGTTCGTCGGCATCGATATTAGGGACGAGGCCGACAGCGCGCTGGCGTTCATGCAGACCTTCGGCATCACGTACCCAAGCCTGAACGACCCGAACGACGAGCTCGCGCTCGCCTTCCGCAACACGGTGCCGCCGTCGGCGATCCCGACCACGCTAGTGATCGACAAGGACGGCAGGATCGCCGCCAGAGTTGTCGGCGGGGTCAGCTACTCGGGGCTCAAGGCTTTGATCCTCGCCGTGAGCGGTAAGCCATCATGAGGGCCGCCGACCGCGACGCGATGGCAGCAGCGCCGGACGGGCGTGGGACCCGCATGGCTCCCGCGGACGTGGCCGAGCACGCGAGCGACTCCGCCGCGGCCGACCTCGCCGACCA
>JASHSO010000508.1 GCA_030038715.1 Streptosporangiaceae bacterium | reverse complement strand
GGCCGCGCGCGAGGAGGGCGGCCGCGGACAGTGGAACGCGGTACCTTCGGGGCCGGCTGAGCGCGGTGGTTGCGCCGCGAGCTGGCGGGGCGGACGGGGATGGGCCACCCCGTTCCCTCCCTCAGGCGCGGTGGCGCCAGCGGGCAGGCCAGCGGAAACCGCAACCTGTGCGAGGCAGCCGCTAGCCTGAAGGCGATGGACGACAAGTCCCCGCCGTCTCCGGCTCTCCATGCCTCGTCAGGGTCGCACGCTGTGCCGTCACGCGGCGGCCTGACCGCGGGACGCTGGACGGCACTGGCCGGCTCGGCCATGTTCCTGGTTCTGGCGGGCCTGGTGGCGGACGGGCTGGCGTTCGCCGCCAAGGAGGCGTGCCGGGCCGGGGCGTGGAACGTTGGCGTCGAGCAGTACCAGGCGCACTGCTACAGCGACATCTACCCGCTGTACTTCTCCGAGGGCCTGTCGGCCGGCAAGATCCCGTACCTGGATCACCACGTCGAGTACCCGGTCGTCATCGGCGCGGTGATGGAGGGCGCGGCCTGGGTTGTCCGGTCGATCTCCAACCCCTATTCAAGGGGCCTGCAGTACTTCGACGTCACTGTCGCTGTGCTGGCCGTGTTCCTGATCGCCGGGGTGCTGGCCACCGCCTACTGTGCCGGACCGGCTCGCCGCTGGACCGCCCTGCTTGTCGCGCTGTCGCCCGCGCTCATCTTGTCGGCGTTCATCAACTGGGACCTCATCGCGATGGGCCTGACGATGATGGCGCTGGCTGCCTGGGCGGCCAGGCGGCCGGTGCTGGCTGGGGTGCTCCTCGGGCTGGCGGTGGCGACCAAGTTCTATCCGGTGTTCGTGCTGTGGCCGCTGTTCCTGCTGTGCCTGCGAGCAGGGCAGCTGCGCACGTTCTGGAAGACCGCTGCTGCGGCGGCGGCCGCCTGGCTCGTGGTCAACCTGCCCATCGCCATCGTCGCTCCGCGGGGCTGGGCGACCTTCTACACCTTCAACAGCAGCCGCGGTGCGGACTGGGGCGGCATCTGGTTCTACTTCCAGCACATGCAGTGGCCCGTCATCGGCAGTTACTCGACGTCCACCCTCAACCTGCTGTCGGCGGCGGCGTTCGCCGTTGGCTGCGTCGCGGTCGGCCTGCTTGCGCTGGCGGCACCCAGGCGGCCGCGGCTTGCCCAGCTCGTGTTCCTGGTGACGGCCGCGTTCTTGCTCTGCAACAAGGTCTGGTCCCCGCAGTACGTGGTCTGGCTTGTGCCATTGGTGGTCCTGGCTCGGCCCAGGTTGGTGAGTTACGTGATCTGGCAGATCGCCGAGGTGGGCTACTTCTACGCGATCTGGGCCTACCTCATCACCGCGGTGTCGGGCATCCACACCCCGGGCGCCATCGGGTCAGGGCTGTACTTCACCGCGGTGCTGGCCCGGTTCGGCACGGTCCTGCTGCTCTGCGTCCTGGTGGCCAGGGACTGCCTGCACCCGGAACGGGACGTTGTCCGGTCGGCTGGCGTTGACGATCCCGCTGGCGGAGTACTTGACTGGGCGCCGGACCGGCTGGCCCTGGACCTTGGGCTGCGCCGCCTGGCCGCGCCGTGAGGCCTCTGGTCGGTTAGCGCCGCACGGGCCGAACGCTGCGGAAGACGTAGACGCCGTCGTCGGCGAAGATCTGCCGGTAAGTCGTGTGATGGATCAGCGATTCGACGAAGGCCAGGACGTTGGTAGGCGGCGAGGACCAGTCGGTGCTGTCTGCGTCGAAAACGACGTACTGGGTAGGCGGGTTGGTGCCATAGTTACCAAGCCAGAAGGTATCGGTCCTGGCAGCGAGCGGCGCAAGAAGGTCCAGGTCAGTCGCGACGCTAGCGCCGTCTGGCACGAGTGCCATGGCCTTATTCTCCGCGGCGACGTGCGGGCCGAGGGTGTAGGTCGACGACTCCCACAGGCTGGCGAGCGGGAACTGGAACACCAGCACGATGCAAATCGCCAGCATCCCGGCGGCGGCGAAGCGCTCGATGGCCAGGCCCTGCCTGCCCGGCTCCACGGCTTTCCCACGCTTTGCCAGGAACCGCGCGATGGCATCGACGGCCGCAATGAACACGATCGGCATCAACGGCGCGTTGTAGTGCCAGCCCGTGCCCCAGTAGGCGCTGTTGGTGCCGACGAAGCGCAGCGCCAGACTCGGCACGGCTGCCAGCACGATCGGCGACCGCAGTGCTATGAACCCGGTCGGAAGCAGGATCAGGACCAGCGTGCGCAGCTTGACCGAGCCGCCGGCGGCCAGGTTCGTCCACAGGCCGCCCAGGCTGAAGTGGCTGCCAACCGGGCTGAGCTCGCTCACGTACGGATAGACGTGCTGCGGGTTGAAGTGCGGGATGATGACCAGGATCGCCACTAGCGACCACGCCAGGCCCCAGCCGACCAGGAACAGGCCAAGCCCCCGGCGGCGGTAGGCGACCATCATGATGAGCCCGATGGCGGCCAGCGTGAAGCCCTGATCCTCCTTGACGAAAACCAAGGGCATCGCCCACAGGACCGCAGTCCTATAACGGCCGCGGACCAGCGCCGACAGCGAGAAGGCCAGTAGAGGCACGGCGAAGGCCAGCTCGTGGAAGTCGTAGTCCACCATCTGCTGCAGTCCCCACGAGAACGCGTAGGCTGCGGCGACGGCCCGGCCGGCCCCGTTGCCGAGCAACTCCCGGGCGAGCTGGCTGAGCGGGAGCACGGACACCGCTACCAGGAACGCCTGAGCCACTAGTAGCGTTATGGGAGTCGGGAAAAGCCGGAAAAATGGTGCTATCATGGCCACGATCGGGTGGAAGTGGTCGCCAAGGAGATTGAACCCGGCAGCTCTGATATCGACCACCGGCGCCTTGAGGTCGGCGTACTGCTTGACGTACTCGGTAAAGATGCCGAGGTCCCAGGAGGCCGGGTCGCGACGCAGGTACCGGAACACCGAAATCACGGTGTAGCAGCCAAACGCGACGGCGGCGATGAACCAGGTGACCGAGTCCGAGAGGCCAGGCACCGTGCTGGAAGCGGCGGCACCCGCGCCCTTCGCGGCCGGAGTCGCGGGCCCCACGTCGGCGTCGCGCCCGCGGCCCTGCCGGGTCCCGCGCTCAGCCGATGCTCCGTCCAGCGGCACCGCCGAGCCTCCTGCCGTTCGCTGGCCGCATTGAGAACGGCGGCAGGCCGCTGACCTTCGCCGCCCTTGCCCGCCTCGCCGTAGTGCCACGGTACTCGCGACGGCGCGGCCGACGCTCCCGGTCCTGCGTCCTCCGGCGCCCTAGCGAACTCATGGCGCGTGTAAGGCGAGCAGGTTCGCGCAGTTCAGGAGCTGGAATAAGAACACGGCCCGCAAAGTTGAGCCGATTAGACTCAAGTCACTTGCCAAGCACAAGGCAACATGGCAGACTTGAGTCGTCAGGACTCAATATTTCATCACTAGATCGGACCAAGGACAGAACACATGGCACGTGCGGTAGGCATCGACCTGGGGACGACCAACTCGGTCGTCGCCGTCCTGGAGGGCGGCGAGCCCTCCGTCAT
>JASHSO010000507.1 GCA_030038715.1 Streptosporangiaceae bacterium | reverse complement strand
AGGTGGCCGCGGTCATCGCCACCAGCGTTCTGGTCGACCAGGACGTCACGCCCATCCTGAGCGCCGCAGGTATCCCCTACCTCGGCTCGATAGGCCTGCCTAACACAGCCAGTACCAGTTCGATCTCTTTCTCGATTGGCGGGCAGTACGGTCCGGTGCAGATTGGAGAGGCTCAGGCGCTGCAACGGGAGGGCTGCAAGAAGTCCGGACTGCTCGCGGCAGACGTCCCGAACGGCATAGCCCAAGCACAATTCATACTCAAGGCAGCGGCTGACCTCGGGATCGCCAAACCCATGCCGCTGTACGTACCCGAGACCACGACGGATGTCTCGGCCCAGATGGCCGAGTTCACCGCCGCCGGCGCCGACTGCGTCGTGCTCGCCGAAAGCTCGGCGATCGACCTATCGGCGATTCGTACGCTCCACTCGACTGCCCCGAACGTCAAGATAATCGCCGACGCGGCGTCGCTCAGCGGCCAGCCGCTTCAGGCCCTCGGCAGTCAATCCTCCGGCCTACTGCTGGTCGGGCCGCTGTTGCCGCCATCCAAGGCCTCCTCGGCGGCTTACGCGTCCTTCAACACGTGGTGGGCGAAGCTCCACACCTCCGACTACAAGACCGTCCGAGCCTACTTGGCGTGGGCCGCGGCGGATCTATTCATCGACGCCGCGAGCCACACCAAGGACGCAACCGCATCGCAGGTAATGGCCGAACTCTCACACCTCACGTCGTGGAACCCCGGCTTCTTCCCAAGCGCTCTCAACTTCAGCACGCCCACCCCCGTGTCTGGATTTAACCGTGCCTTCAATGTCAGCACCGTACTGGTGCAGGAGGGCCCGACCCCAAAGGTACTGTCCGTCTTCAATACGCTTTCTCTGCTGAAGCAGGTTGTGGGATAGCAATGCGACAGTCCAAGCACCCTCCCGCCGTCAGGCCCCCGCCTCTCTACTGCGGCCTCCGCGTCGCCTTTCAGAGAGCCACTTCCCCCTGACGGTCGGCCGCCAGTGCAGATGGGGCGTTCCAGGTGTGAGAGTTACTTGACGCCCATCGCAAGATCCGGTCCTAACATAGGCACTGCATGAGGACGCTAGCGCTCGCCATAGCCGGCATCGGTCCTGGAACAGCGTACGGACTAGTTGCCATTGGCTTGGTTCTGATACACCGCTCATCTCGCGTCGTTAACTTCGCTCACGGCGCCATCGGCATGGTAGGAACGTTTGTATTCTGGCGTCTCGAAGCCCTCGGCGTTGGCCTGGCACCAGCTGTAGCCGCCGGACTTGCCGCCGCCAGCATTGTCGGCGCGCTGACCTACCTGCTTGTCATGTACCCGTTGCGCTCTGCCTCAAGTCTCGTCCGAGTGGTATCCACACTCTCCGTCCTGATAGTTCTGCAAGGCCTCGCCTACCTGCTCTTCTCAAGCAATATTGAGTTTGTCAATAACTTCCTGCCCTCAGGCCCTATCTCCGTGCTCGGCCTCGTCATACCCGCTGATCGCCTCTGGATCTTCGTCATCGGCGCGCTAGTCACCGGCCTACTGTGGCTCGTCTACCGCAGGAGCCCGTTCGGACGTTCGACCGCCGCCGTCGCCGAGAATCCAGTGGTGGCGCAAACAGCCGCAATATCGCCTACCAGAACAGCTTTGCTCAACTGGGCCATCGGATCAGCCCTGGCGGCCCTGGCGGGGATCCTGATCGCGCCAATAGCCGGCATCAGCGTTACAACGGTGACTCTGCTGACAGTGCCCGCTCTTGCCGCGGCGCTCGGGGGGAACCTGGTGTCCTTCCCGATAGCATTTATCTGCGGTGTGCTCATCGGCTCGGCACAGACCTGCCTAGAGCTGTATGTCACAACACCGGGTTTCTCGAGCGCGATGCCGGCCCTGGCCATCCTTCTGGCGGTCGTATGGCGGGGCAGAAAGCTTCCGCTGAGAGACTTTGCCTCCGACAAACTGCCCCGTGTCGGCAGCGGTCTTGTCCATCCAAAGGTTATCGTTCTTCTCCTCGCTGTCGCGCTGCTGGCCTTCAAATACGTTTTCAGCGCCAATTGGCTGAGTGCCGTCACCGTGACTTTCAGTTACGGCGTCGTGCTCCTGGCGCTGACCGTCATCATCGGCTATTCCGGCCAGCTCAGCCTGGCCCAGTTCACCGTCGGCGGCGTTGCGGCTCTCGTGGCAGCCCGTCTAATGGTAGCGACTGGTGTCCAACTCGAAGTAGCGGCTGCGGCCGGAATACTCGCGACCGTTCCCGTCAGCATCGTCGTTGGCCTGCCCGCCTTGCGAACCAGAGGCGTCACCCTGGCCATCGCCACGCTCGGGCTGGCCTACGCCCTCGAAACGATGGTCTTCGGCAGCCTTTCCCTTACGGGAGGAATCCTGGGGCTAAACGTCGGCGACCCGTCCTTTCTCGGGATAGCTGTCGGCGCACTTGATCACCCGGTTCGCTATGCCGGACTGGTCATCATCACATTTGCTGTGGCGGCCGTCCTGGTGGCCAACCTTCGGCGGGGACAGGTTGGCCGCCAACTGCTGGCGATCAGGGCCAACGAGCGTGCAGCCGCTTCGCTTGGCGTAAATGTCTTGTTCAGCAAGCTGTACGCCTTTGTGCTCGGCGGCATGCTAGCGGGCGCTGGCGGCATCCTGGTCGCCTTCCTGTATCCGATTGTGGACTTTAGCGGCTTTACCTCAATTAACTCGGTCGGGATGGTAGCCGACGTC
>JASHSO010000506.1 GCA_030038715.1 Streptosporangiaceae bacterium | reverse complement strand
GACCAGGCGTTTAGCCGGACAGCGGCCTTCGCCGTGGCCGTGACCTGCACAGCATAGAGGGTCGGGTATTTGCCGGGACCGCTATGGACCGATTCTCTTAGCCACGGCGACGGCGCTGCGTGCCCCATGATTCAAGAAGCTCCCGAAGCGCGCTGGTGCAGGTTGTGCCGCCACAGTGGGTCTCGTGCCCGGGTCCGCGGCGGGCGCCGATTGCGTGGGGGTCCGCCAAGCCGAGTTCGCGGCGGGGGCCGGTGGCGTGGGGGTCCGCCAAGCCGGGTCCGCGAGACTCAGCGTGAGATGGCGGGGTATCGTGCGCGTCGTGGCAAGGTGCGCTGAGGCCTTGCCGGGCAGGAGCAATCAGCTTGGCCGGACGGCCGCCTAGCTCGAGTGGCACCGGGCAAGGCCAGTGGCACGAGCAGTGCTTCCGCTCGTGCGACGACGCGCTAGCGCGGCTGCTAGCCGAGGCGCGCAGCCGCCTAGCGGGCGCCCAGCTGCCCGCTGCAGTATCGGCCCGGCTCCATCGTCACTTCATCGCCATCTGTGCTGCCGTAAAGGCCACGAGCGCCGACCAAGACTCCTGTGAGCGCCGGATTTCCTCATTTCTGGCTATTGTGGAACAAGCAGTGGATGAATTTCGGACATCCGAAGAGAAAATGTGACTCCTGCGTTATGACACACTCGGCCAGCACCGAGACAGGCTTTTTTCTCGGGTTATCCCTACAGCTGCTCGATGACATGCGATCATTTTCGCGACGGTCTTTGTACGGGGATACTGCATCCCTTAATTTCGGGCCCGCGGAGGTCGCCAGCGCTGCTGCGCAGGGTGCGCGACCTAGCAGGTGGGAGACCTAGGAGTAGGCAAAGATGAACAAACGTGACCTGATCGATGCAATTTCCGGCCGACTCGGCGATAAGAAGACCGCAGCCGAGGCCGTCAATGCTGTCCTGGAGACAATCCAGAAGACTGTTGCTGGCGGGGACAAAGTATCCATCACCGGATTTGGAGTTTTCGAAAAGCAGGTCAGGCCGGCCCGTACCGCCCGGAATCCCGCCACTGGGGCGTCCGTCAAGGTGCCGAAGATGTCGGTACCGAAGTTCCGGGCCGGCGCGGACTTCAAGGCCATGGTCAACGGGAAGTAGAGCGGCTTTGCCGGAGTGGCGCAGCGGAGCGTGAGCGCAGGGATTTGGCAGCGCAGGACCGCGTTCAGCGTAGCCCGGGGCGCTTGGCGAGCCCGGTCTGCAGCATGCGCTCGACGACCTGCGCAAACGGCATACCGCTGGCTTCCCACATCCGCTGAAAGTAGGACGTGGGAGCCAGGCCGGGCATGGTGTTGATCTCGTTGATCACGATGTTGCCGGCGGGGGTGTAGAAGAAGTCCACTCGTGCCAGGCCTTCGCACGACACGGCCTCGAAAGCGGCAGCCGCAAGTCGGCGGAGTTCCGAGATGGCGTCCTCCGGAATGGGCGGCGGCGTGATCATCACGCTGGCCGCATCGAGGTACTTCGCCTCGAAGTCGAAGTACTCCTCGCCGCCGCCTAGCTCTAGCTTGCCAGGCAAGCTGGTGTCCGGCGGTGCGCCATTGAGCCCCTCAAGCACGGAGACCTCGATCTCCGCGCCGTCGACGGCCGCCTCGACCAGCACCTTCGGGTCGCATGTGCGAGCCACGGCGATTGCCTCGTGCAGTTCATTCATGTCGCGCGCCTTGGACGTGCCGATGCTGGAGCCTCCCCTGGCGGGCTTGACGAACAGGGGCCAGCCGAGTTCCGCAATCGCGTCGCGTACCCGCGTGCTGCCACTGGCCTGACCGGATGTACCGGCGGTGGGCGGTCGTCCCGGCCAGTCTCGCTCATGCACCACGACGTAGCGGCCGACCGGAAGGCCTCGGGCGGCAAAGACCAGTTTCATGTACTCCTTGTCCATGCTGACGGCACTAGCCAGCACTCCGGCACCGACATAAGGAACTCCCGCCATTTCCAGCAGGCCCTGGAGCGTGCCGTCCTCGCCGTACGGGCCGTGCAGTACAGGGAGCACCAGGTCGACCTCGCCAAGCAGGTGCGGTATCTCGCCAGGCGCGCTCGACACGACGTCGGCCGGGGGCCGGTCAAGCCTGCTGCTGCCGGCGGGGCCGCCCGCCCACGGCACTATCTGCGAGCCCGGCTCGGCTACCGTCTCGACTGACGGCATCTCGCCCTCGTCGGTCAGCGCGAGCCGGGAGGGCTCATCGGCGACCTGGACCCACCTGCCGTCCCTGGTAATCCCGACCGGCACGACCTCATACCTGGTCCGGTCGATCACGTTGAGCAAGTGGCCGCCACCCAGGCATGAGACCGGATGCTCGGGGCCTCTTCCACCGAACACGACCGCGACCCTGATCTTGCGATGCTGGCTCACGTATCCTCCCGTTGCCGTGCCGAAGGCACAACGGCCCGGTCCTCATATGGCTACCACCACGGCGTCGCTCCGAAGCACGCCCTGCGGCCCAGCCTGTCGCATCGCCGGCCCAATGGGCGCGATAACAGGTCAGCGGACCCGAGGCCAGGTATCGCGTCGCTCAGTTTGCGGGCCGGGTGAGGGCGTGCCGGAATCTCGCGGGAGGATCGTGTTCATGGCACCCGGTCTCGGTGGATCCGCCCGACCGCAGCAATGCGGAGGCGAGCCCCCGCAGGTCGTGGCGAGCTGGTCGTTGGTGGTTCCGGTCAAGCCGCTCGCTCGGGCCAAGTCAAGGCTTACCGGCGTGGACGGGCGGCGCAGGGCCGAGCTCGCCCTGGCGATGGCCGCGGACACTGTCGCGGCCGCCTCCGCCGCAGAGCCGGTCGGCATCGTGATCGTGGTCACCGACGATCCAGATGTCGCCGATACTGCCGGTGAGCTTGGCGCTGTCGTGCTTGCCGACGCTCCGCGGGCAGGGCTGAACGAGGCGCTGGCCTACGGGGCGGCGTATTCACAAGCAAGGTGGCCGACCAGCGGCCGCACCGCGCTTGCGGCAGACCTGCCGGCCCTGCGGCCGGCGGAGCTGACCACAGCGCTGGCCGCGGCTGGCGCAGCCAGTCAGGCATTCGTCCCTGATGCCGACGATACCGGCACCACGCTGTACGCCGCGATGCCTGGCACACCGTTCCGGCCGCTGTTCGGCGCGGGGTCGAGGAGAAGACACCTGGCGGCTGGCGCGACCGAGCTGGCGATGGCCGGACTTGCCGGGCTGCGCCGGGACGTCGACACCCTCGACGACCTGCGGCTGGCGGCTGCGATCGGCCTTGGGCCGCGCACCCTGGCCGCGCTCGCTGAAGGCCACCTGACTGGCATCGCCGTGCTACCGGGCAACTGAGCCGCCGCGACTGGCCCTGGCCGCGCACCGGCCCTGGCCGGGCTCGCTGAAGGCCACCTGACCGGCATCGCCGTGCTACCGGGCAACTGAGCACCCCGGATCGGCGATTGGGCCAGGCTCAGGGGCGTCAGATGTGCACGATGGGGCAGGTGAGCGTTCTGGTGATGCCGGATACACCCTGGATCTGGGCGACGACGAGGCGGCCAAGGTCGTCCACGTTGTCGGCCTCGGCCCTGACGATCACGTCATAGGGTCCCGTGACGTCGTCGGCCTGGGTCACGCCGGTGATCTGGCCGATGCTGAGGGCCACGTCGGCTGCCTTCCCGACCTCGGTCTGGACGAGAATGTATGCCTGCACCATGAGGTCCTCCACGGTGGTGGTTGTCACGGGAAACGCTACTCCAGGGCGTTCGCGGGCGGCCCCGCCGCGGGCCAAGACCCGGCGGGATTTCCGCCCGCCAAGAACTGGGCTGTTCGCCAGGAGGATGTCATTACCGTCGCTGAACTTGGCGAGTTCGGGCTAATAGCCGCGATACGGGAGTTGCTGCCCGCCGCGGACGCCATCCTGGTCGGAGCCGGAGACGATGCTGCGGTCGTCGCCGCTCCAGATGGCCGGGTCGTTGCATCGACGGACCTGCTGGTGGAGGGCAGGCACTTTCGCCGTGACTGGGCGGGCCCGGTGGACGTCGGCGCCAAGGCGGCCGCGCAGAACCTGGCCGACATTGCCGCCATGGGCGCCGTGCCGACCGCGCTTCTAGCAGGTGTCGCGGTTCCAGGAGACCTGTCGGCCGAATGGGTCCTAGACCTGATCCGGGGCATGGTGGCCGAGTGTGCTCGCGCCGGTGCCGCCGTTGCCGGCGGCGACATCAGCAGTGCCGACGAAGTCATGCTCGGCATCACGGCCCTGGGCAGCCTTGGCGCTCGGCCACCGGTTACCAGGAGCGGCGCCAGGCCCGGTGACCTCGTTGCGGTTAACGGCCGCGTCGGCTGGGCTGCGGCCGGCCTGGCTCTGCTGCAGGCCGGCCTGTCTGGTGCGGACCTGGGAACTGAGCTGGGCGAGCTTGTGGCGGCGCACGTCCGGCCACGGCCGGACTACCGGGCAGGTCCGGAGGCCGCGATGGCGGGCGCAACCGCCATGATCGATGTCAGCGACGGCCTGGTTGCCGATCTTCGCCACATCGCGACCGGGAGCCGGGTTTGCGTAGACGTGCAGAGCGCCAGCCTCGCGGCCAGCCCGGCGGTCACCGCCGCGGCGCGGCTGCTGGGCGTGGACTGGCTGGACTGGGCGCTAGCTGGCGGAGAGGATCACGCCCTTGCGGCCACGTTTTCTCCCAAAACCATGCTGCCGGACGGCTGGGTAGTTGTCGGGACCGTGCGAGAGGGAGCTGGTGTCCTGGTGGATTCGGCGGCTCGACGCGCCGCGGCTGGCTGGGATCATTTCCGTTAACGCCCAATTTCTTCGTCTCGTTGGCATACTTGGGTAGCGGTCCCCTGGCCGGTAGTGGCCCGGAGTTGATATAAACCCCCTTGATGCCCAGTCATCGCAAGGAGCGCCTGCCTAGGCACAGGGCGCGCCGGCAGGCCGACAATCCTGCTGGCCGCGCCGACCTTCATGCTGCGGTCGCACCCGAGCAGCCCCCGCACCCGGACGCGCAGACAGAGCCGCTGGTACGCCCGAGCTTTGCCGCGCAGTCCCCGGAGCGGGACGGTATCGGAGGCTTCGCTTTCAGCGCTGGACTGCACGAGGCGTCTGCGGTGGGCGGCGATGACACCCGCCCAGAGCGAGGTCGTCAGAACCGGCCAGCGGTGCTGGGCGGAGCTGCCCGCGGCATGCTAGTGAGCCCGTGGTTCGCCGCGGGGGCCGGGCTAGTTATCGCCTCCGCGCTGTGGCTGCACGCCCCGCACGCGCTGCTGACCTTCCCAGCCACGGCTCCGTGCACGGTCGACGACTGCACGTCGCCGCCAGCTCACGGCAGCGGCTCGCTGGCGACTAACACCGGCAGCCCGATCGAGCAGGGGCAGCCGTCGGCCAGCGAGCCAGTCAAGCAATCCGGCACTCCACACCACGCGGCGGCACCGCTGCCGATTTTGCTCTTCGATGTGCTGTCCCGCTCGAATGACAAGTTCACAGCGGTGATCACTATCGTGGGCAACAAGCCGCTGGGATCATGGCGGCTTGGCTTCTCCATCCCCGGGGCGATCATCGTAGAAATCTCTGGCATCGCCTGGGACCCATCTGGGCCGAGCGGTGGCACGGCAGAGTCGTCGCCCGACGACGGGCCAACTCAGAATGGCAATCCCAGCCTGGCAACCTTCCTGCTCGTCGCTACTGGTTCGCCGAACACGCCTGTCGATTGCGTCTACAACGGCACGAGTTGCAGCTTCGGCTAGTCCTGCGCGGCCGGGCGGCGCACCTCGTTAGCTTGCGGGGCGGCAACGCGCATCTGCCGCGCCGCGGTGGCTGCTGCTGCCGCGCCATAGGCTGATGCCCATGGTTACGGCTCCGCCCCGCGTCCTTGCCATCGCTGGCTCTGACTCGGGCGGTGGCGCGGGAATCCAGGCGGATCTCAAGACGATGCTCGCCCTTGGCGTACACGGCATGACGGTGGTCTGCGCGGTGACCGCACAGAACTCGGTGGGTGTTCAGGGCTACTGGGAACTGCCGTGCGAAGCTATCCGAGCCCAGCTTGACTCCGTGCTCGGCGACATCGGCGCCCAGGCGATCAAGACAGGCATGCTGGCTTCGCCGGAAATCGTCGCCACCGTCTGCGACGTGCTCAGCGAGGTCGCGGCGCCGGTCGTGGTGGACCCGGTGGCGGTCTCCAAGCACGGTGACAGCCTGCTGTCTGCCGGAACGCTGGATGCCGTCCGGGAGCGCCTGCTGCCACTGGCGACCGTGGTGACGCCGAACTTGCTCGAGGCCGAGCTGCTTGCTGGGCTGAAGATCACGAACGAGACGCAGATGATGACGGCCGCGCGCGCGATCAGCTCCATGGGGCCGCAGTGGGTACTGGTCAAGGGCGGGCACCTGCCGGGCAATCCTGTGGACCTGCTGTTCGACGGGCGTCAGGCGATCCGATTCCCGGGTCGCCGCGTAGTCAGCTTGCACACTCACGGAACGGGCTGCACGCTTGCCTCAGCCATTGCGTCCAGGCTGGCGATGGGCGATGACGTGGCCAGTGCGGTCAAAGCTGCGAAGGAGTTCGTGACGGGCGCGATCGCGGGCGGATACCCGCTAGGCGCCGGAATCGGCCCGGTCGATCACGGGTGGCTGTTGCGTGCGGGCGTAGGCGCCGCTGACTGACGTGTGCCGGCCGGGCGGTGCGCTAGGCGCGTCGGCCTGTAGTTGCGTGCGGAAGGCTTGCCGGTTAGCGGCTGACCTTGCCCGCCTTGATGCAGGACGTGCAGACGTAGAGTCTGCGTGGCGTCTTGCCCACCATCGCGCGAACTCGCTGAATATTGGGGTTCCAGCGGCGCGGGGTGCGGCGATGCGAATGCGACACGTTCTTGCCGAAACCCGGCCCCTTGCCGCATACGTCGCAGACGGAAGCCACGGACTGCTCCAGTTTGGGTTGCCAGACAGATGGCTGACGCGGCATCGCCGCGCCAGTTGTCGAAGGATATCCGACAGACCGGGTGCGGCGCGAGCCTGGTTGGCAGGCTGAGCGTCAACCGGGCCGCGTGATGGCGCGGCAGGAGCTGGTGCTGCTGGCCCTGGCGAGGTACCGGGCCGGTGACGGTATCCCGGCCTATCCTGGCGACGTGGCCGTACTTGCCGACCCTCTCCGCCTGGTCATCGGGGACAAGGCGGCTAAGCGGCTGGCTTCGGCCTTTGGCCTCTGCACGGTCGCCGAACTGCTCGCCTACTACCCACGCAGGTACGACAAGCGCGGCGAGCTCACCGACCTCATCGGGCTGCGAGAGGGCGAGTACGTCACCGTGCAAGCCGAGGTCGCCTCGGCCCGTGTGCGCAGGATGAAGAACCGGCCTGGCACGATTCTGGAGGCGATGGTGACCGACGGTCGCGGTCAGCTGGCCCTGACATTCTTCGGCCACGGCCACCAGGAATGGCGTGGGCTCAGCCCGGGGGCGCGAGGGCTGTTCTCCGGTGAGGTGTCGAGCTATCGCGGGAAGCGGCAGCTGACACACCCTGAGTACGAGTTGCTCGGCGTAGGCAACGCCCAGGCGAGAGCTGAGGAGTTCGCGAACGAGCTGATTCCCGTTTATCGAGCCAGCGCGCAGATGGCATCGTGGCGGATCGCCGGTTCGGTGGAGATCGCGCTCGATGTGCTCGACGTGCCGAGCGACCCGTTGCCGGCCGAGACCAGGCGGCGGCACGGGCTGTGCGGGTACGCTGACGCGTTGCGCGGGATTCACCGGCCTGTCGACGAAGCCGACGTGATCCGGTCGAAGTACCGGCTGAAGTGGGACGAGGCCTTCAGGCTGCAAGTTCTGCTAGCGCAGCGGCGGCTGGCCGCCATCGCCTATAACGCTGTCCCGCGACCGCCGGTGGCTGGCGGGCTGCTTGCGGCTTTCGACGAGTCGCTGCCGTTCGAGTTGACGATCGGCCAGCAGTTGGCTGGCGCCACGATAAGTGACGAGCTGGGCCGCGACCATCCCATGCACAGGCTGCTGCAAGGCGAGGTCGGCTCCGGTAAGACGGTGATCGCGCTGCGGGCCATGCTGCAGGTGGTCGATGCGGCTGGACAGGCAGTCCTGCTCGCGCCCACCGAGGTGCTGGCACAGCAGCATTTCCGGTCCATCTCCAGCATGCTTGGCCCGCTAGGCATGGCGGGCCAGCTTGGCGGCGCCGCGCATGCCACTCGGCTGACCCTGCTGACCGGCTCGCTAGGCGCGGCGGCCCGCCGGCAGGCACTGCTGGAAGCTGCCTCTGGGAGCGCGGGAATCGTCATCGGTACCCATGCGCTTCTGCAGGACCGGGTGCAGTTCGCCGACCTAGGCCTGGTCGTCATCGACGAGCAGCACAGGTTCGGGGTCGAGCAGCGTGACGCGCTCAGAGACAAGGCTGGCGATGGCAGGCCGCACATGCTGGTGATGACCGCCACGCCGATCCCGCGCACGGTGGCGATGACCGTGTTCGGCGACCTGGACGTCTCCACACTGACGGAGTTGCCAGCGGGCCGGTCGCCCATCGGCACGTATGTGGTCCCGGTTGACGAGCGGCCGCATTACCTGACTAGGACATGGGAGCGGATCAGGGAGGAGGTCGCCGCCGGCCGCCAGGCTTACGTGGTGTGCCCGCGCATTGGCGGTGCGGAACCGGGCCAGATCGAGGACTCCGCCCCGGCCTGTGCTGACAGCGATGTCCCGGCCAGCCTGGAGCCGGACGAGATCCAGGGTCGGCCGTCGGCCTCCGTGCTTGACCTCTCGGCCGACCTCGGCGGCGGGCCGCTGTCCGGGCTCAGGCTCGGAGTCCTGCACGGCAGGCTGCCGAGCGACGAGAAGGACAAGGTCATGCTGGCGTTCGCCGATGGCCTGGTGGACGTCCTGGTCACGACGACCGTGATAGAGGTCGGAGTCGACGTGCCGAACGCCGTGGTCATGGTGATCATGGACGCCGACCGGTTCGGCGTATCCCAGCTTCACCAGTTGCGCGGCCGAGTAGGCCGGGGCCGTCATCCCGGCCTGTGCCTGCTGGTCACCGACGCCAGCGAGGGATCTGAGGCCAGATTGCGGCTTGAGGCAGTCGCCGGGACGCTCGACGGATTCGTCCTGTCGCGGATCGACCTGGCTCAGCGCCGCGAAGGTGACGTGCTTGGTACCGCTCAGGCTGGCCGCAAGTCAAGCCTGAAGTTGCTGAGGCTGCTCGAAGACGAGGACCTGATCGGCCAGGCGCGTACGGAAGCTACCGCCTTGGTGGCTGCGGATCCGGCCCTGTCCGGGCAGCCCGGGCTCGCAGCTGCCGTCAGGGCGCTGGCCGAGCTGGAGCGTGCCACGTTCCTGGAAAAGGCCTAAGGAGTCCTGTCATGGCCCGCTTGCCGCGGCAGGACCTATGACCAGGATCATCGCCGGCCAGGCAGGCGGGCGGCGGCTCGCCACTGTGCCCGGCCGGGCGACCCGCCCGACCAGCGACAGGGCGAGAGAGGGTTTGTTCTCGACCGTGACGGCTATGCGTGGCGGGCTAGCCGGAGCGGCGGTGCTTGACCTGTACGCCGGATCCGGAGCCGTCGGGCTCGAGGCACTCTCGCGCGGCGCCTCAGAAGTCGAGCTGGTAGAGGCTGACAGCCGGGCTGCCAGGGTGATCAGGGAGAACATCGCGACGGTCGGGCTGCCGGGCGCACGGCTCGTGGCCGACAGGGTAGAGCGCGTGCTGGCGCGCGGCCCGGTCGGCGCCCCGCGCGATTTCGTGTTCGCTGATCCCCCGTATGCGATCGGCGACGACGAGCTTGCCTCGGTGCTCGCGGTGCTGGTCAATCTTGGCTGGCTGGCAGCCGAGGCGGTCCTCGCGGTGGAACGATCGGCCAGGTCGTCGCCACCGGATTGGCCGACCGGATACGAGTCGCACCGATCCCGCAGGTACGGCGAGGCAATGCTCTGGTACGGTCTCGCCGCGGGCTCATGGTCCGCACGATTGTCCCCGACGGGAGAGTGAATGGCGTGCGGCGCGTGGTCTGTCCGGGCTCCTTCGACCCCGTGACGAACGGGCACCTGGACATCATCTTCCGGGCTGCGGAACTGTACGACGAGGTCGTGGTCGCGGTAGCCAGGAACCCGAACAAGATCTCCCTCTTCAGCTCCGAGGAGCGCGTCGAACTGCTGCGCGAGGTCACCAAGGTGCGCGACAACGTCCGGGTCGACGAGTTCGACGGGCTGACTGTCGATTTCTGCCGCAGCAATAACATCTCGGCGATTGTCAAAGGCCTGCG
>JASHSO010000505.1 GCA_030038715.1 Streptosporangiaceae bacterium | reverse complement strand
TGCTGGCCGGCACCTATGTGAGCTGTCACCCCAATGCTGGGCTGCCCAATGCGTTCGGCGGCTATGAGGAACAACCGCATGACACTGCGAGCCAGCTTCGCAGTTTCGCCGAAGATGGGCTGGTCAACGTCGTCGGCGGTTGCTGCGGAACCGGCCCAGCGCACGTCGAGCGCATCGCACGCGCCGTCAGCGGGCTGACACCCCGCCGAGTCGCCACCGAGCGGAGCACCGCACGGTTCAGCGGCCTTGAGATGTTTGAGATCGCGCCCGACACCGGCTTCGTGATGATTGGCGAGCGGACCAACGTAGCCGGCTCGGCCAGGTTCCGTCGGCTCATCGAGGCAGGCGACTACCCGGCTGCAACGGCGGTCGCCCTCGAGCAGGTGCGCGGCGGGGCGAACCTGCTCGACGTCAACATGGATGCCGACCTGCTGGACGGCGAGTGCGCGATGAGGGAATTTCTCAACTACATCGCAACCGAGCCCGAAGTAGCGCGCGTTCCCATCATGATCGACAGTTCGCGTTGGAGCGTGCTCGAATCTGGCCTGAAGTGCGTGCAGGGCAAGGGCGTGGTCAACTCGATAAGCCTCAAGGAAGGCGAGGAGCAGTTCCTGCGGCAGGCTCGCTGCATCCGCCGATACGGCGCCGCCGTGGTGGTGATGGCGTTTGACGAGCAGGGTCAGGCCGAGACCGTCCAGCGCAAGGTCGCGATCTGCGGCCGTGCTTACGACCTGCTCACGCAATATGCCGGCTTCGCTCCGCGGGACATCGTGTTCGACCCCAATGTGCTCGCGGTGGCTACCGGCATTGCCGAGCACAATGGTTACGCCAAGGCGTTTATCGAGTCCCTGCCTCTGATCAAGCTTCGCTGTCCCGGCGCGCTGGTAAGCGGCGGCATCTCTAACCTGTCGTTCTCGTTCCGCGGCAACGACGCGGTGCGCGAGGCGATGCACTCGGCCTTCCTGTTCCACGCTCTCGGCGCCGGGCTGGACATGGGCATCGTCAACGCCGGTCAGCTCATCGTGTATCAGGACATCCCCGCTGAACTGCTTGAGCTGGTCGAGGACGTGATCTTCGACCGGCGCCCTGACGCTACCGACCGGCTGGTGGCGTACGCGCAGCGTTTCCAGGGCGCTGGCACTAAGCGCGAGACGGACCTGTCCTGGCGCGCAGCGCCGGTTGAGCAGCGGCTCGCGCATGCGCTGGTACACGGCATCGTCGACTTCATCGAGGCGGACACCGAGGAAGCCAGGCAGCGCGCGCAGCGGCCGATTGACGTGATCGAAGGCCCGCTGATGGACGGCATGAAGATCGTCGGCGACCTCTTCGGGTCCGGCAAGATGTTCCTGCCGCAGGTTGTCAAAAGCGCCCGGGCGATGAAGCGTTCGGTCGCCTACCTAGAGCCGCTCATCGAAGCGGCAGGCCCGGCCAATCGCGGCTCCGCAGCCGCCCAGGGCCAGGCCGCGGCGCGGCCCATTGGCAGCCGACACGCCGGCGCGCAGGGCAGGATCGTGCTCGCCACAGTCAAGGGCGACGTGCACGACATCGGCAAGAACATCGTCGGCGTGGTGCTCGGCTGCAACAACTACGAAGTCATCGACCTAGGCGTGATGGTGCCTGCCGCCATGATCGTGGACACTGCGGAGGCCGCAGGTGCGAGCGCCATCGGGGTGTCTGGGCTGATCACGCCCTCGCTCGACCAGATGGTCGGCGTCGCCCAGGAGATGCAGCGCCGCGGCCTGAAGCTGCCGTTGCTGATCGGCGGCGCCACCACCTCACGGCAGCACACCGCGGTGCGGATCGCCCCGGCGTACGACCGCCCGACGGTGCACGTGCTGGACGCCTCGCGCGTCGTCGGCGTGGTGTCCGACCTGCTCGACCCGGTCCGGATCAGCGAGTTCGATCGCGCCAACCGGGCCGACCAGGAGCGGCTGCGCGTCGAGCATGCCGACAAGCAGCGCAGGCCGTTGCTGACGCTCGAAGCGGCACGGGCCAACCCCGAGCGCGTTGACTTCGGCGGCCTGCCGGTGCCGCAGTTCACCGGAACCCGTCTTGTCGCCCCTGACCTGAGCACCCTGCGGGAGCTGATCGACTGGCAGTTCTTTTTCCTGGCCTGGGAGCTGAAGGGCAGGTTCCCGGCGATACTCGAGCAGCCGGCCGCCCGGGAACTCTACGACGACGCGCTCGCCCTGCTCGACGAGGTCGGCGAGGACGGTCTGCTACGGGCCAGCGGTGTATTCGGGTTCTGGCCCGCGCACTCAGAGGGCGACGACATCGTCATCGACGCCGACCCGAGCGCGCGCCTCCCGATGCTGCGCCAGCAGGTGACCCGCACCGACACCCGGCCGAACCGCTGCCTGGCCGACTATGTTGCCCCGGCCGACGATCACGTCGGCGCGTTCGCCGTCTGCATCCATGGGGCCGAGGAGCTGTCCCTGCGCTATGTGAGGCAGCACGACGACTACCGCTCGATAACCGTCAAGGCGCTGGCGGACCGGCTAGCTGAGGCCTGCGCCGAGCACGTTCACCTGGAGGCGCGCCGCGCCTGGTACGAACCTGGGGCCGCGCCGTCGCTTGACGACCTTCGGGCCGAGCGCTTCCGCGGGATCCGACCCGCATTCGGTTATCCGGCCTGCCCTGACCACTCAGAGAAAGCTACATTGGCCTGCTTGCTGGACTCGGCCCGAATAGGAATCGGCCTGACCGAGTCGTTCGCGATGACACCCGCCGCCAGCGTCAGCGGCCTGCTGCTCGCCCACCCGGACGCGCGCTACTTCGCGGTCGGCAGGATCGGCAGGGATCAGGCCGAGGACTACGCGGCGCGCAAGCGCATCACGCTGACTCACGCCGAGCACTGGCTAGCCGCCAACCTGGGCTACGACCCGGGGGAACCTGGCCGGGCATAGCCGGTCGGCGCGCAAGGGAGCGCCCTGGGCCAGGCCGAGCACTGGCTGGCCGCCAACCCCGGGCTGCACCCCCAGGCCGCCGCGCTGGCCTAACCGCCTTGGCGGCCTGGCGCTACTGCCGCTGGCCCGACGCCATGCCCAGGTCGGCGAGGGCAGTCCTGGCGGCCCACAGGCCGCACATGCCGTGTACGCCGCCGCCGGGCGGCGTCGAAGCTGAGCACAGGTACACCCCGGCCAGCGGCGTCCGGTAGGTGTTCCAGCGCGGGACCGGGCGCATGAGGGTCTGCCACAGCGTCCCCATACCGCCGCTGATGTCGCCACCGATGTAGTTCGGGTTGTAGCGCTGCATGTCCGCCGCTGTCCTTGTCGACCTGGCGAGAACGAGATCACCGAAGCCGGGAGCGAAGCGCTCGATCTGCGCCTCGATGCGGCTAGTCATGTCCACGTCGGAGCCGGCAGGCACGTGGCAGTATCCCCACAGCGCCTGCTGGCCGGCCGGGGCTCGGGTTAGGTCCACCACACCGGGCTGCGCCACGATGCAGAACGGGCGGTCCGGATGATGGCCAGCCGCTACCTCTGCGCAGGCCCGCGAGACTTCCTCGAGCGTGCCGCCAAGGTGAATGGTTCCCGCGGCACGGCAGGCGGCAGCTGTCCATGGCACGGGCCCGGACAGCGCCCAGTCGACCTTGCAGACCGCAGGACCGAACCTGAATCGCGACAGCGCGCGGCAGTAACCGTCAGGCAGCGCGCCGTCAGCCAGTTCGATGAGCTGGGGCGGCGTTATGTCAAGCAGCGTCGCTTTGGCTGCAGGCAACTCCTTCAGGCTGGTGACCCACTGGTCTGTGCCCACCTCACCGCCGCGAGAGACGATCTCGGCGACCAGCGCGTCAGTGAGGCCGACGCTCCCGCCCTGCACGACGGGCCAGCCGGTCGAGTGCGCCAGCATGGTCATCAGCAGGCCGTAGCCGCCGGTTCCTGGGGTGTCCAGGCCCAGGAACGAGTGCGCGGCCGCCCCCGCGAGCAGCGCCCGAGCCTCGGGCGTGTGGAATCGGCGCGCCAGCCGCGAGACGGGCAGCAGCCCGTTCAGCGCGAACCGGGTGACACTGAACGGCGAGGCGGGCACGCGGCGCAGCGGAGCCAGCACAGCCGACACAATGGGTTCGGCATTGTGCACCAGCGGCCCGATCAGCCGCGCATAGGCGCGGCGGTCGGGCCCCAGCTCAGCCGCAGTGTCCTGCGCGGTGCCGAATACTGCCCCGGCACGGCCACCGTCGAGCGGGTGGGCGAAGGCTATGTCCGGCTTCAGCAGCCTGACGCCGTGTCTGTCCAGGGCGATACCACGGAAGAACGGCGCAGCAGCGGCCAGCGGATGCACCGCGGAGCAGACGTCGTGCCGGAATCCCGGCAGCGTCAGCTCGTCGGTACGGCAGCCGCCGCCGGGCGCCGTGTTGCCTTCGAGCACGTGGACTGTCAGTCCCGCACGAGCCAGCGTCAGCCCAGCGGCCAGCCCGTTGGGTCCAGAGCCCACCACGACCACATCCGGAGCCGTCATCCCGGCTGCACCGCATCCGCCGGCCGCATCGGCAGCAGGTCCGTCAGCGAGCCGATCCGTGGGCCGGTCCAGCCGTCCTCCCGGTCGCGAGTCCGGTGCAGGTGCCAATCGGAACCGGCCAGCAGCACCGCGCGCATACCGACCGCGCTCGCCCCGGTCAGCTCGCGCCCACCCCCGTCTCCGACATAGAGGCAACGCGCCGGCTCTGTCCGCAGGCCCGCTGCGACCGTGCGGAAGAGCCTCGGGTCGGGCTTCCCCGTTCCCTCTTCGCAGGAGAAAACGGGGACGTCCACCACCGCTGACAACGGAAGCCGTGACCACGCATCCGGAAGTTCGGCGGTGCAGTCCGACAGCAGGCCGATCTTGAGCCCGCGCTCGCGCAGCGCACCGATCACGGGAAGCGCCTCGGGCCGCAGCTCGAACATAGACTCCTGCACCTGCCGCCGCAGCGCGCTAGCCGCCTCCAGCTCGTCGTCGCTGAGCTGCACGCCGAGCCTGGCCGCCAGCGCCTGCATCGTCTGCCACACCCCGCCCATCGCACCGGTGATCCGCGCCGGGAAGGTTGCCTCGAACTCGGCCGCCAGCGCGCTGGCGGACACGCCGAAGATCGCAGCGAGCTGCGCGGCGTTGCTGGCCCACGCCTCGTTCGGGCTGATCGGCGTCAGCGTGCCATAGAAGTCAAACACCACGGCGGCGATGCCGTCGGTCAGCCCAGTCACGCGATCATCCTTGCGCAGCACCGCCACGAGTCAGCGCTCGGGGCTGCTCGGATGTGACGGTCGGCTAACCGGAGGTGAATTGTGGTTGGCCTGGCCGTGTCCGGACCGGGAGTCCGGGGAAGGCCTTTAACGGGACCTAACGGGCGTGGAGGGGGGTACCGTGGCCGGATACAGCGAAGCACGGAGAGCAACCGCCAAGACGCAGCGCAGCGACGACGCACACAGAGTCGTCGCGCAAGGCACGGCGAACCTGGGCGGCAGGGGACGCCGGGCCACGGCAAGATCCGATTTGCTATCCGCCCCGGCCGAGGTCATTCCCGAGCGACCCCCGCCGCCACGGCCCGCCAGCTGGCCGTCCGCCCGGCACTATCTGGCCAAGGAACACCGCCGCAGGGACATCGGCAGCCGGATCGTCGTCCTGGACCTGGGCGCTCCCGACCGGCCCGCCAGCGCTCCGCCGGTGATCGAGGATCATGATGGCGCGGCAATGCAGTTCCTCGTGGTCTGTACCGATCACCACCAGCAGAAGCACTTTAAGACCTTCGGCACGGCGTGGCGGTCTGCCAAGGCCTCTCACCAGTGGTGCGACCGGTGCAAGAGAGAGCTGATCGCCTTCCACAAGCTGCATGCCAGAGTCGGCGGCTAGATCGGCGCGCTCTGGCCTCAGTTCTGGGGGCGCCAGTGGACGGGCAGGCCATGGGCCGGCGCGGACCCGAGCACCCGGCGGTGGCCTACCGGCCATGTCGTCAGCGGCACCAGACATCCACCGGCCCTGGACTGCTCGAGGTAGATATAGGCAAAACGCGCCGAGTCGGTCGCGGCCTCGCCGAGGGCAGCTACTCCTTCGGCGAGTTCTGCGCGCTGCTGCTCATCGAGGTACTGCCGGACTATCGAGTGCCAGACCACCGTCCATGTGCCCGGCTCAAGCTCCGTACGAGCCAGGGTGGCCGAGGCCGACTCGGCCCGGAGGTCGGCAGGAACCCGGGCGGCAATGGCTAGGGCGCCGCGCAACCGGGCAAGCCTGTCAGTCTGGTCCGGCCAGACGTAGGCAGTGAGCGTGAGCCTGCCATGGCCGGACAGCGGGTCGATCGGCGCGACATCGCCACCGGTCCGCTCGACGACTTCGATGCTCACCGACGGCGGCGGATCGCCCTGCCAGCCGCTGGTGAGCACTACTGGCGAACCAGGGTCCCCGTACCGGCCGGCGTCGCCGGGTACCTGGAACCTGTCTGCTCGCAGGTTCAGGCCAGCACTGGCGCCGATCTCGACCAGCCGGATCGGTAGGTCAGCCTCCGCGGCGATATGCATCAGACCGCCGAGCAAGGCCGCTGCCCTGCCCACCTCGTTCGTCTGAGGCGGACGATCCAGCCAGGACCGCACGGCTTCGCCGTGGTCGGCCAGGGTCTGCCGGAGTGCGGCCCAGGCTTGCGGGCTGGCGGGTTCGGGATCCACGGTGCCGCCGGTCGACGGGTACCAGGCGGCAAGTTCGGGGGCCATGCCCGACAGCGCCAGCGCGTGGGCCCCGCCAAGGAGCCGGAGGGCGAGCGCACTGCCCGGCCGGTAATCAAGATGACCAGCGAGGACGTCGGCGGTCGGCCCTCCTGCAAGCAGGTCGGCTGCGGCGTGTGCCAGCAGGTCACCGTAGAGCGGGCTGCCGAGTTCGCGACAGGCGACAGCCTGCCGGCTCAGCAACTGCGCAGTCCGCTGCTGCGAAGTTCCGCTCACGTCCGTATCTCCCACGGCGGCACTATCGCAGGGCGGGCCTTCCCGCGCCAAGCGCCCGACGCGTGTCGGTCCGGGCGTTGCCCGGCAGATGCGGCAGAATGAGCTGAGGCCCCTCCATGTATGAGATGGAGGGGCCTCGCCAGTCGCACATGGCCGACCCGCCGATTGCTCGGCCGCCCGTCCGCTGCACAACTATCACTGCCAAGCCGGACACCACAGCAAATAACGGTTTCCCGAGTTGTTTGCCGTGCTCCAGGATTGCTCCTGAGGTCGTATCCTTCTTGACCGTGCAAGAATTTCTACTGCTATCTGCGTGACCCGCGCAAGGGGTTTCCGCAAAGCGTTTCATGATTCTTTGGCCATTGCGGATCGCGCGCACGGCGCGACCCGTCGCGAACCACATTAAGAGGGGCGCAACCGGCCAGTTCAAGCCTATTGGCGGCAACGACGCCGATCGCGGACAGGGCTAGACCAGCCACAACATGGCGTGAGGCCCCTCCATGTATGAGATGCAGGGGCCTCACTTGCTCCGCATCATGCCTGCTGCCGATCGCTCGGCTACACACATTCAGCTTCGCCTACCACTTAGGCCGCGACTTGCTTGACCATCGGTTGCCCGGTGCTCCCGCATCCACTCGAGGTTTCCCCCAAGTCGCCTGCGGCCCGCGTAGTGAATGATTTTCTACTGCGCGCGAGACCCGCAGCGCAAGCTTTTTCCCTGAATCT
>JASHSO010000049.1 GCA_030038715.1 Streptosporangiaceae bacterium | reverse complement strand
GACGGCTGCTCGAAGGCGAGACCGGCAAGCTGCTGCGGATGGAGGACGAACTCGGCCGCAGGCTGGTCGGCCAGCAGCGCGCCGTGCAGGCCGTGTCGGACGCCGTCCGCAGGTCCAGGGCCGGGATCTCCGACCCCGACAGGCCGTCAGGGTCTTTCCTGTTCCTCGGGCCGACCGGGGTCGGCAAGACCGAGCTGGCCAAGGCGCTCGCGGAGTTTCTGTTCGACGACGAGCGGGCGATGATCAGGATCGACATGAGCGAGTACTCCGAGCGGCACTCGGTGGCCCGCCTGGTCGGCGCGCCGCCCGGTTACGTCGGATACGAGGAGGGCGGTCAGCTCACCGAGGCAGTTCGCCGCAGGCCGTACTGCGTCGTGCTGCTGGACGAGGTCGAGAAGGCGCATCAAGAGGTGTTCGACATCCTGCTCCAGGTGCTTGACGACGGCAGGCTGACCGACGGCCAGGGCCGGACCGTTGACTTCCGCAACACGATCCTGATCCTCACCTCGAACCTGGGCTCGCAGTTCATCGCGGATCCAAGCCTGGACGAGACGGCCAAGCGCGATAGCGTCCTGACCGTCGTCCGGGCCACGTTCAAGCCGGAGTTCCTCAACCGGCTGGACGACGTGATCATGTTCGACGCGCTGACGACAGAGGACCTAACGCGCATAGTCGACCTGCAGGTCGGCAGGCTCGCCGACCGGCTGGCAGACCGGCGGCTCACGCTCGATGTGACGCCCGACGCGCGTGAATGGCTGGCGCTGACCGGCTTCGACCCGGTGTACGGTGCGCGGCCGCTGCGGCGGCTCGTCCAGTCGGCGATCGGCGACAAGCTGGCCCGCGGACTGCTGTCAGGCGAGATCAGCGAGGGCGACAAGGTGCGCGTCGACCTGGATGAACCAACTGACACGCTCCGCCTGAGCCCCGAGCGCAGCTGACCGGACGCTCAGTCCTCGTCCAGAAGCTTGTCGTAGGAGTCCTCCGGCAGCCCGAGGTCGTTGCGGATGCGGTAGCGCAGTCGCAGCAGCAGCCTGAGCTCGGAGTCCTGACCGTCGCTGCCGCGCTCGGCCGGCCCGGCCAGGCACACCTCGACGCCGGTGGTCGCCCAGTCCAGCGCCGCAGGCAGGTCGGAGCGCTCCACGAGCAGCTCGGCTACCAGGTCGCAGGTCCGGGGATCGGCAGGGACCTCGGCCTTGAGCTGGCTAATGAGTTCGTGCGCCTCAGCTTGTCTGCCGAGCTGGAACAGGGCGCGCGCCAGCGGTACCCGGGGGTTGAACAACACAGGACCGCCGTCGGCTATGGCCTGGCGGAACCCGTTCGCGGCCTCGGCCGGATCGTCGGCGAGCAGCCACTGCTCGCCGGCCCGCAGGAATGCCTCGGCCCGCGGCATGCCCGCCGTCTCCGTCCCGGTGGCCGCTAGCTGGCTCATCATCCGGGCGGCAGCGCGGTGATCGCCGCTGCACGCTGCGTCGAATTCGATCGAGTCGAATTGCTCCCGGCTCAATACCGCCACGTTCATTACGGTACCCAGGAACCATCGCACTGCAGCGCAAGTAATGGCGTTGTGACAGTTCA
The DNA here is from genome assembly GCA_030038715.1 of Streptosporangiaceae bacterium. GTDB lineage: Bacteria > Actinomycetota > Actinomycetes > Streptosporangiales > Streptosporangiaceae > JAJYUU01. The sequence continues at coordinate 6,193 of JASHSO010000049.1, read as the reverse complement.
GCGACCTGGGCGTGGCACTGGCGCGCCAATCACTGGCCGATCAGTGCCTGGAGCGCTCCAGCGCGTCCCAGAATCCGCGCCGCAGGGCGTGCCTGACCTCGTCATGCAGCAGCGAGTCGATCGGCAGCGCGGACCCCTGCAGCAGCCGCGCCTCCAGGTCCGATGGCATCCGCGGCTTCCGCGCGAGGACGGCTTCCAGCCAGAGGGCCGGAGCATCCCTCGCCACTGCCTCGCCGAATCCGAAGCCCTCGGCGTGCGCCGCTTGCACGGCGTCACCAACCGAGACGGCAGCCGCTCCGCCGTGCGGTCCTGCGGGGGGCTGCGGCTCGTGGTAGGGCGCACCCTGGTAACCGACCTGGGCCGGCTGTGCCGGGTACTGACCGGGTTGGACCTGGCCGACGTACTGCCCGCCGCTGTCCTCTGGGTAGTGCATGCCGTTGCTCCCGGGCCACTGGCCGCCGGGCGGCTGCCGGACTGGCGCCTCCTGCCTGGCCAGTCCCTGCATCCCAGCTGGCGGCGTGGGCGCGGCGTGCTGTGGCCCAGGCGGCTGAGGCTGGCTCGGCTGTGCCTGGCCGGGCTGGCTGGTGCCGGATGTGCCGCCGAGCTGGCCCGCGTGCAGCGGCACGCCGTTCTGGCTCAGGCCACCCTGCGGCAAGCCGTTCAGGCCGCCCTGAGCGTGTGCTCCGTTCGATACCGGTCCCTGACCTAGCCTGCCAGGCAGCCCAGAGCCCAGGCCGCCGGCCGGCGGCACCTGTCCGCTGCCGTTGCCCGGCAATCCCGCAGCCTGCGTGGGCTGGCTCAGGCCGTTCGCCGGGGCGCCCTGCCCCAGTCCGTTGGCCAGAGTCGGCGCACCGCCCTGCCCGCCGCCCATGCCCTCCGGGCCAGCCTGCGCAGGCCCGCTGCCGGCTTGGGCCGTAGGCTGCGCCACGGGTGCTGGCGCCACGGGCGCAACGGGCCCAGGATGTCCGGGTGCTGGCGCCAGCCCGGCCTGCGTCATCGGGTCGTAGTCGCTGGCCACTGGCGGTGAGTACAGCTGCGCAGCGGGCTGCAGCGCGACGTGCTGCGGTTCGGGCCGACCCGCGTGGGCGCCGCCAGCCGGTAGCTCACGGTAGCCCGGGCCGGCCACGTTCCCATCTCCCGCTGCGGTCTCCGCCCCCGGAATCAGATCGACGTATGGGCGCAGGTGCGCGGCGGACATCTGGGCGGTGTCGTCGAATTCCTGCCGCAGCGTGCGGGACACCGCCCAGGGACCGTCACCCGCTATCTGCAGCAGGACGGCACGGATGCCGAGATCCTGAACCTCGGCGATCACGGGCGCCAGGTCCTCCTCGGCGCTGACGATGACCACGTCGCTGACGGCCCGGTTCCTGGCCAGGATGCCAAGGTCCCTGGCCATCTCTGCCGCAGCGCCCTCCTTGCGGCCCGCCCGAACCTTGCCGAGCCGCAGCTTGACGCCGGGAAGGTCGGCCAGGGCGTCGTGCTCGCCGGAGTGTTCACCCTCGGCCGCGGTGTCATACCAGTAGCAGCGCAGCAGGGGGACCCCGGTGCTTTCCCGGCAGATCCCGCCCAGCAGCTTCACCAAGCCGACGTAGTCCCAGGAAGCCGAGGCACGATTGCGAGTGCCGTGGACTGCAAGCGCGCCATCGGCTAGCACGTAACTCGCGTCCACGAACAGCGCGCAGCGATCCAACGCGACACCGTCCTTCCCTTGGCGTGACGTTACCAGCGCAACGTCGCAGGTGTGACGTATCTGCGGATCGCGATGTATCCGCTGGTAGGGTCCCCGGCCGCCGGTTCCGGCAATTTGCCTCTTTTGGGTGTCGTCAACTGCGCGCAGAACCTATCAGGCCGGCTGGGGTGCCCCGGCCATACCGGAATGCCACGGTCCTGCCACGGTAGGCTCCAGCTTGTGGCCGACAAAGACGAGCTGCTGAGCATGATCAAGCGGCTCGCTATCGTGCACGGCGAGGTCACCCTCTCCTCTGGGCAACGCGCTGACTGGTACATCGACCTGCGCCGGGTCATGCTGGACGGGGCGGCGGCGCCGCTTGCGGGCCGGGTCATGCTCGACGCCACGGCTGGCCTGTGCTACGACGCGGTCGGCGGGCTGACCCTCGGTGCCGACCCCGTTGCCGCCGCCATGCTCCACGCCGCAGCGGCGCGCGGCCGCAAGCTGGACGCGTTCGTGGTCCGCAAGGAGCAGAAGGCGCACGGGATGCAGCGGAGGATAGAAGGCCCGGACGTGACGGGCAGGCGTGTCCTTGCGGTGGAAGACACCTCCACCACCGGCAACTCGGTGCTCACCGCGGTCGACGTTCTGCAGGAGGCTGGTGCCGAAGTCGTCGGGGTGGCGGTCCTGGTAGAGCGCGGTGCGCGGGAGCAGATCAGGCAGCGCGGACTGCCTTATCTGCCCGCATTCGAGCTGGCCGACCTCGGGCTGAGCTGAGCCCCGGACCGCGACCGCAGCCGGTTAGCCGTGTGAGAGTGCTTGCAGCGCGATCGCGCCGAGACACAGCAGCGCTACCACCGCCGCCGATAACAACACCACGCCGACGTAACGGCGGTGCTCGGCAGGATCCGCATCGTGGCGTCCCATATACAGAGAGTAATCCTGCGGTCACGCGAATGTGCGCAACTCAGCCGGCCGACTTCGGCGGCCTTGCCGCTTCGGAGATACTGGGCTCTGATGCCGAACGAAAGGACTGCGCCATGCCGATCGCGACGCCAGAGGTCTACGCCCAAATGCTCGACCGGGCGAAGGAACATGGCTTTGCCTACCCGGCGATCAACGTCACCTCGAGTCAGACGCTGAATGCGGCCCTGCGCGGCTTCGCCGAGGCCGAGAGCGACGGCATCGTCCAGGTGTCCACCGGCGGCGCCGAGTACCTGTCCGGAGCCGCGGTCAAGGACATGGTCACCGGGGCCGCGGCACTCGCCCAGTTCGCGCGCACCGTGGCGGCGAAATACCCGGTGAATGTCGCGTTGCACACCGACCACTGTCCGAAGGACAAGCTCGACGGGTACATGCGCCCCCTGGTGCAGATCTCGGTCGAGCGGGTGGCGCGCGGCGAGGACCCGCTGTTCCAGTCCCACATGTGGGACGGGTCGGCGGTGCCGCTGGCCGAGAACCTGCGGATCGCCAGCGAGCTGCTGGACCAGTGCGCCCGGGCCCACGTGGTCATGGAGCTGGAGATCGGCGTCGTCGGCGGCGAAGAGGACGGTGTCGTCGGCGAGTTCAACGAGAAGCTGTACAGCACGCCGGACGACGCGCTCGCCACCGTGGAGGCGCTTGGCCTGGGTGAGCGCGGTCGCTACATCCTCGCCGCCACGTTCGGTAACGTGCACGGCGTCTACAAGCCGGGCCACGTCAAGCTGCGCCCGGCCATCCTGAAGGAGATCCAGGACGCCGTGGGCGCCAAGTATGGCAAGGACAAGCCATTTGACCTAGTCTTCCATGGCGGATCGGGGTCCGCTCTCGAGGACATCAGGGAGGCCATCGGCTACGGCGTGGTCAAGATGAACGTGGACACCGACACCCAGTACGCCTTTACCAGGCCGGTCGCTGGGCACATGTTCACCAACTACGACGGCGTGCTCAAGGTAGACGGCGACGTGGGCAGCAAGAAGGCCTACGACCCGCGTGCGTGGGGCAAGGCGGCCGAGGAGTCGATGACCGCCAGGGTCCTGCTGGCCTGCCAGGACCTGCTGTCCGCAGGCAAGCGGCTGTCCTGACCGGCTGGTCGGACCTGGCATGCCAGAGAACTTGCTCGCCGGGCCGCCGGAGACCCTTCTCCCGGCCAACGATGCGGCGCGCGACGCGCTGGCCGCGGCCGCCGACCCTGCCGAGGTCGCCGCTCGGTTCCCGAGCTATTGCGCGGCCTGGGCGGAGCTGGCTGAGCAGGCGCTGGCCGCAGGCGATCCGGTTACCACGTACGCCTTCGCCAGGACGGGGTATCACCGCGGCCTCGATCAGCTGCGCCGGGCAGGCTGGCACGGGCACGGGCCGATTCCCTGGCAGCACGAGCCCAACCAGGGCTTCCTGCGCTCGCTCTACCTGCTCGGGGTTGCGGCCACGGCGATCGGAGAGTACGACGAGGCCGCCCGCTGCGAGGAATTTCTCGCCGACGCCAGCCCGGCTGCCGTCGCCGCGCTCCGGCCCGCCCAGGAGCGCTGACATGCCCGCCATCGTGATCGTCGGCGCGCAGTGGGGCGACGAAGGCAAGGGCAAGGCCACCGACCTGCTCGGCGACAAGGTCGATTACGTCGTCCGTTACCAGGGCGGCAACAACGCCGGGCATACCGTCGTCATCGGCGACGAGCACTACGCCCTGCACATGCTGCCGTCTGGCGTCCTGTCTCAGCATGCGACATCGGTAATCGGCAACGGCGTCGTGGTGAACCCCGAAGCGTTGATCACCGAGATTGACGACCTGATCGAGCGCGGCGCATGGCAGGACCGGCTGCTCATCTCGGCCGACGCGCACCTGGTCATGCCCTATCACATAGCCCTGGACAAGGTCACCGAGCGCTACCTCGGCAGCGCGCGGATCGGCACCACTGGCCGCGGCATCGGCCCCGCTTACAGCGACAAGGCCTCCCGGGTCGGCATCCGAGTGCAGGATCTGTTCGATCCGGGCATCCTGCGCCAGAAGCTCGACCTGGCGCTGCGGGACAAGAATCAAGTGCTGGCCAAGATCTACAACCGCCGCGGGATCAACCCTGAAGCGGCCGCCGAGGAGTATCTCGGCTACGGGGAGCGGCTCGGCCGCTACGTCGCAGACACTGGCCTGGTGCTCAACCAGGCGCTCGACGCCGGCCGCGTAGTCCTGCTCGAGGGTGCCCAGGCCACGCTGCTCGACGTCGACCACGGCACCTACCCGTTCGTGACTTCGTCCTCGCCGACGGCGGGCGGGGCGAGCGTCGGCTCGGGAGTCGGCCCGACCAGGATTACCAAGGTGATAGGCATCCTGAAGGCCTACACGACCAGGGTGGGCGCCGGCCCGTTCCCCACCGAGTTGCACGACGCGCAGGGCGAGTGGCTACGCAAGACCGGCGACGAGTACGGCGTCACCACCGGCCGGCCGCGCCGGACCGGATGGCTCGACGCGGTGATCGGCCGCTACGCGACCAGGGTGAACGGCGTCACCGACTACTGCATCACCAAGCTGGACATCCTGTCCGGCCTGGACAAGGTGCCCGTGTGCGTCGCCTATGACGTGCACGGCAAGCGGCACGACGAGGTGCCGATGACGCAGACCGAATTTCATCACGCCACGCCGATCTACGAGTACCTGGACGGCTGGTGGGAAGACATCTCGGCAGCCAGGGAATTCAGCGACCTGCCGGGCAAGGCCCAGGCCTACGTCCGCAGCGTCGAGGACTTGATTGGCGCGCCGGTCAGCGCCGTCGGCGTCGGACCACGCCGGGACCAGATAGTCCAGCTCCGCCAGATCCTGTGACGATGCCGGGCCGACCCGGCCCGGCATCCCGCCAAGCTGGCGAGGGCGCTTCGGTAGGCTCGGCCCCGTGCGGGTACTGCTGCTTGGCTCGGGTGGCCGCGAGCACGCGCTGGCCAGGTCGCTGGCACACGATCCCGATGTCACCGAGCTGCACGCGGCGCCCGGGAACCCCGGCATCGGCGAGATCGCTGAGCTGCACTCGGTGGTGCCGACAGACCCGGCAGCTAGCACCGCGCTGGCCGCCGGGATCGCTGCCGACCTCGTGGTGATCGGTCCCGAGGCACCGCTGGTGGCGGGAGTTGCCGACGCACTGCGGACCGCGGGGATCCGCTGCTTTGGGCCGGGCCGGGCCGCGGCGATGATCGAGGGTTCCAAGTCCTTCGCCAAGCAGGTGATGCTGGCGGCTGGCGTGCCGACCGCAGCCGCCAGGACGTGTCGCGACGCCCGGGAGGTGGCCGCAGCACTGGAGGAGTTCGGGCCACCGTACGTGGTCAAGGCAGACGGCCTGGCCGCCGGCAAAGGGGTGGTCGTCACCACCGACCGCCGCCAGGCAACCGAGCATGCCCGTGCATGTGGAACCGTCGTGATCGAGGAATTCCTGGACGGCCCCGAGGTCTCCGTCTTCGCGCTCGCCGATGGCTCAGCCGCGGTAGCGCTGCTGCCCGCCCAGGACTTCAAGCGGGCACACGATGGCGACCTCGGCCCGAACACCGGCGGCATGGGTGCCTACGCGC
>JASHSO010000504.1 GCA_030038715.1 Streptosporangiaceae bacterium | reverse complement strand
TCAGAGCCCATCAGACGACCGCCAGCAACTGCCCCGGCATCCCTGAGACGGGAGAGGCCACTGGTTCAAACCAGTACCGCCACCAGTCACAGACTCACTTCTCGTTATGAGGGACAGGCCCAGGATCAGCTGAATCGGCGCCGGACATGCTGGAATGCGTGTGACGTTGCCTCGAGCACGCGCTCCAGATCCCTGTGATTGTGCGCTGCCGACACGAACCAGTTGTGACGCGGATGCACGATCACGCCGTGTTCGGCCGCCGTGGCGCAGAATGCCAGTGCTTGGGCGAAGTTCTCGTCGTCAGCGAAGCGGAGATTCGGCATTTGGACGGGCCCTGTCTGATAGACAGTCAGTCCTGCTGCCCTCGCCTGTTCCGCCAGGCCCCGTCTGAGGCCCGAGCCGAAGCTTTCCATCGCGGCAATAGCGCCTTCGTCGTGAATGGCAGTGATCGTAGCGATTGCTGCGGCCATCGGGACAGCCTGGAACCAGAAGGATCCGGTGACGTAGACCTGGGATGCGGCGTCGCTGAGACTCCCGGAGCCCAGGACGGCGGCTACTGGGTAGCCGTTGCCGATTGCCTTGCTCCACGCGCTCAGGTCAGGGGGCACGCTGAGGTGCTCCCAGCTGCCGCCTTCATTGAGCCGGAAGCCGGCCCGCACTTCGTCCATGATCAGCACGGCGCCGATGCGGTCACATAGGGCTCGCAGCCCGCGGGCGAACGCGGGGTCGACTAGCTCCTGGTCGTAGCCAGCGTCGTGCCTGAGCGGCGACACGAGGACCGCCGCAACGTCACCGTCGGCCTGCTGAGCCGCTTGCTCAAGGCTGGCCATGTCGTTGTAGCGGTAGTAGCCGATTGTGGCACGATCGTGCGACGTTACTCCGGCTAGCTTCGGCGTGCACCATGGCGCTGAGCCGTGGTACGCGCCAGCAGCGGCAAGCACGGTGCTGCGGCCGGTCGCCGCCCGGGCGATCATGAGGCAGGTCGTGGTGGCGTCCGTGCCGTTTTTGGCGAACAAGGCCCAGTCGGCATGCGCGACCCGGTCGACCAGCAGTTCGGCCGCCTCGACCATGCAGGCCGCCGGGCCTGCCATGGTATCCCCCCGGGCCCGCTGGGCTGCGGCAGCCGCCTCGACCTTCGGATGCTGATAGCCCAGCACGATGGGCCCAAAACTGCACATGAGGTCGATGTACTCGGTGCCGTCCACGTCCCACACTCGCGCGCCTTCGGAGCGCTGGTAGAACTGCGGATAGCCCGGCGGCAGCGCACTAGCGCTGAGGTGGCCGTACATTCCGCCAGGCAGTACGGTCCTCGCTCGCTCGCGCAAGGCAGCATCTGCCGAATGGGTCCGGCTCTGACTGACGGCTGCTTTCACGACTCAGCCTCCCGGCGTTGGCCCGCCCGTGGCTGCCCGGCGGGATTGGCGTATAGACGGGTGCGGGCACCGATGTTAAGTTTAACGCCTGAACTAAAGGTGGTGAAGGTGACCGAGCCAACTCGTGCCGACCGTTTCAGCTTCGGCCTGTGGACCGTGGGATGGCAGGCCCGCGACCCGTTCGGGGATCCGACACGCCCCCCGCTTGATCCGGTTGAGGCCGTGCACCGCTTGGCCGACTTGGGAGCCTACGGCGTCACCTGCCATGACGACGATCTGATCCCGTTCGGGAGCACGGCAGCAGAGCGCGACCGGCTGATCGCCCGGTTCCGGACGGCACTGGCCGAGACCGGACTGGTCGTCCCGATGATGACGACCAACCTGTTCACTCATCCGGTCTTCAAGGATGGCGGCTTCACCAGCAACGACCGCACGGTCCGGCGGTTCGCCCTACGCAAGGTGGCACGCAACATTGACCTCGCGGCCGAGTTCGGCGCGCAGACTTACGTGCTCTGGGGCGGGCGCGAAGGGTCCGAATACGACGGTGCCAAGGATGTGCGGGCCGCGCTGGACCGGTACCGGGAGGCCGTCGACGTGCTCGCTGGGTATGTGCAGGAACGCGGCTACGGAATCCGGCTCGCCCTTGAGCCCAAGCCCAACGAACCACGGGGGGACATCCTCCTTCCGACCGTCGGGCACGCGCTGGCGTTCATCGCAAACCTTGACCATAGTGACATCGTCGGGGTGAACCCTGAGGTAGGCCACGAACAGATGGCGGGCCTCAACTATGCCTCGGGCGTCGCGCAAGCGCTATGGGCCGACAAGCTGTTCCACATCGACCTCAACAGCCAGCGTGGCATCAAGTTCGACCAGGATCTGGCATTCGGCCACGGCGATCTTGTTAACGCCTTCTTCCTGGTCGACTTGCTCGAGCACGGTGGGCCTGACGGTGGTCCTAGCTATAGCGGACCCCGTCATTTCGATTACAAGCCGTCGCGGACCGAAGACATTGATGGCGTCTGGGCATCCGCTGCCGCCAACATGCGCATGTATCTGCTGCTGCGCGAGCGCGCAGCGGCGTACCGGACCGATCCGCGAGTGGCGCGGGCCCGTGAGGAGTCAGGCGTGGATAACCTGCGCATCCCGACGCTTGGCCAGGGTGAGACGTTCGCTGACCTGCTGGCTGACCGCAGCGCGTTCGAGGACTTCGACGCCGACAAGGCCGGTGAACGTGGCTACGGTTTCGTGCGCCTGAATCAACTCGCCATCGAGCACCTCGTCGGAGTGCGGCCGGCCTGAGAGCTGCCGATGAGCCTGGTCGCCGGCGTCAATCCATCGACGCAGTTCTGCAAGATCATTATCGTCGACGACGCCGACGGACGCCTTGTCCGGTCTGGCCGCAGCGATCATCCCCCTGGCACCTCGGTCAATCCTGCGGCCTGGCGCGATGCGCTGAGCCTGGCGATCGCCGAGGTCGGTGGGCCTCGGCGCCCCGGTATTCGTGGCCGATCCGGCCGGGTACGCCGCTATCGGCGCTGCCCGGCAAGCCGCGTGGGCGCTCAGCGACTCAGCCGACCCGCCCGTCTGGGCCCAGGCCAGCGGCGCCAGCTACGATGCCCTGGACCGGCCGCAGGTGCGCGAGCGCTACGCGACTGTCCGGGACCTGACCAGTACGCGGGAACAGGGAAGCGCATGACGACATCGGGAGAGTCCGTCGTTTGACTGACCCAGGTGGCCAGGCGCAGCACGTCACCAGGCTTGCCGAAGTTCGCGCAGGACAGGCACGCGGCCCGGGCGCGCCAGCCGGACAGCACACGATCAGGCGCCATAACCGCAGCCTCGTTCTCTCGCGCATCGCCGCGGC
>JASHSO010000503.1 GCA_030038715.1 Streptosporangiaceae bacterium | reverse complement strand
GCTGAACCCGCCGTGGCCCCGGCTGCCCACCACCAGCAGGTCGGCGCCCTTGGCCGCGTCCAGCAGGGCCTGCGCGGCGTTGCCCTGAGACACGGTCGTGCTGACATGCACACCGCTCTGCGGGCCTACCACCTCGGTGACCGCGTCTCGCACGACCTTCTCGGCGATCTCGTCGAAGTTCGGAATTTCGACCATGGAGACCGGCGCCCAGCCGTAACCGCCGATCATCGCCGGGTAGTGCCATGCGGTGACCACCTGGAGCGCCGCTCCGGTCAGCTCGGCCTGCCGCACTGCCCATTTGAGCGCGACCTTCGAGGCTTCCGAGCCATCGACGCCCACGACGATCCGGTGCGCTGAGGTTTCCTGCGACCTGTTCATCACACCAGCGTTGCGCATCGCTAGCGGGTTTGCGCAGAGGCTTGCTTCCTACCGGAACGGGGACCTTCGGCCTGCCCAGTGTCCCGCCTGCCGGTCATCACCGGAGCTGCCGCAAGAACGGGTCCCGTGCAGCGGCCGGGGCTACCCTGACCCGGACGTCTACCGCATGGACGGCGTCCGGCCTGGCGATCACCGGGTTCAGGTCGAGCTCGGCGACCTCGGGCAGGTCGTCGGCCAGCCGGGAGACCCGCAGCAGCACGCCAGCCAGAGCCTTGACGTCCACCGCCGGCGAGCCTCGGTGCCCGAACAGCAGCGGTGCCGCCCGCACGCCGCGGATGAGCTGGTCGGCATCAATGTCGGTCAGCGGCGCGAGCCTGGCCGTACGGTCGCCGAGCACATCGGTTGCCACGCCGCCCAGACCGAACACCACCAGGGGCCCGAACACCGGCTCTTGCACGACACCAACTAGCGTCTCGACCCCGCCGGCCAGCATGGGCTGCACCAGCACCCGGCGCAGGTCGCTGCCGAACGCGGCGGCTAGTTGCCGGTAGGCGTCGGCAATCTCGCCGCTCGTCCGCAGGTCGAGCTTGACCGCCCCAGCATCGGTCTTGTGCACCAGGCCAGCCACGTCCGCCTTGAGCACGACATGGCCGCCGAGGTCGGCTGCGGCCGACAGAGCCGCGGTCTGGCTGGTCGCCTGGCGCGTCGGCACCAGCGGGATCCGGTAGCACCGCACCAGTTCCGCTGCGTCGGCGGCGGCCAGCCAGCCCCCCTCCGGGCTGTCGGCGAGGAATGCCGACACCAGCGCGCGCGCACCGGCAGAGTCCACGTCGTCAAGGGCAGGAACCTGGCCGAGCTGGCCATCCCGCCACTCCCGGTAGGCGGCCGCGTGTGCGAGAGCGCGGGCTGCGCCCTCCGGATAGCCATAGGCGGGAACGCCGCGGCCGGGTTCGCCACCGACGTTGAGCATGCTTACCGACTCCGGCCGCTCCAACAGCGCGGCTACCAGGGGCTTGGCCACTTGCGCCGTGGAGATGGCGGCGGCGAGGTCTGCGATCGCCGTCGGAACCTCGATAGCCATGACCACGTCGACGCCCGCGTCGCCGGCCACCTCCTCCAGGCACGACCGGAACACCGCAACCGTGGCCGTGGCAGTGGTGTCGACCGGCCCGGACACCGTAGCTCCGGGCGGAAGCAGCCTGGCGAGCCTACGCTGCGTGCCCGATTCCAGTACCGCGACGCTCAGGCCGCAGTCAGTGCAGGCGTCGGCTGCCAGCACTCCGGCTCCGCCGGCGTTGGAGACGATCGCGACGCGGCGGCCGGCCGGCAGTTGCTGGCAGGACAGCAGCGCTGCGGTCTCGATCAGCTCACCAAGGCTGTGTGTCGCGATGATGCCCGCCTGGCCAAACAGCGCCTCCTGGGTAACGAGCGGGGTCGCGCTCGCGGCCGTGTGGGACGCGGCGGCCCGCTGGCCGGCGGCGGACCGACCGCCGATCACGGTCAGTATCGGCAGCTTCCTGGCAACCCGACGTGCGGTCCGCGCAAACCCGCGCGGGTTGCCGAACGACTCGACGTAGAGGACGGCCAGCTTGGTCTGCCCGTCCTGTTCCCACCAGGTGAGCAGGTCGTTGCTTGACACGTCGTATTTGTCGCCGACCGAGGCGAACGAGGAAATCCCGATGCCGAGCCTACCCAGGTGCTCGAGCAAAGCGACGCCCACACCACCGGACTGAACGACTAGCCCGGCGGCGCCGGCCGCGGGCGGCGTGGCGGTAAACGTCGCATTCAGCTGCTGCGAAGTCACAGCCACGCCGAAGCAGTTCGGCCCGGCCAGCCGCATCCCGTACCGGCGGCAGATTGCCAGCAGGTCGGCGCCGCTGCTGCCGAGCCCGGAGGTGATCACGATCAGCGCGTGCACGCCGCGCTGGCCACACTGCGCCGCCACGCCGGGCACCTCCGCCGGCGGCACTGTGACGACGGCGACGTCCAGTCCCTCCGGGAGGTCGGCGGCCGACGCCAGGCAGCTGAGCCCCTCCATGGCATGGCCGCGGGGATTCACCGCGTATACCGCGCCGGAGAACCCACCGGTCACGATGTTGTGCAGCACCTCCCTGCCTACCGAGCCGCGGCGTCGCCCGGCGCCTATCACGGCGACGGAAGCCGGCTGCAGTAGGTGGCGCAGGCTCGCCACGTCCGCCAGGCTCGCCCGGCCGGCCACCGCGTCCAGGTAGCTGTCAAGTTGCTGGCCCTCGTGACCGGGCAGCGGCATGGTGAGCTCGACCACGCCGTCCCTGAAATGCCGCTCGACCGGCAGCCCGGCGTCGGCGAAGACCCGCAGCATAGGCAGGTTCTCCGGCAACGTTTCGGCGGTGAAGGCCGTGAGCCGATGCTGGCGCGCTAGCGAGACCAGATGCTCGAGCAGCAGCGTGGCTATGCCGCGCCCGTGCATCTCGTCGGACACGGCGAACGCGACCTCCGCGATCCCGGTCCGGCCGGACAGCTCGTAGCTAGCCGCGCCGACAAGCCGACCGTCAAGGCGCGCCAGCAGCGCCGCGTGATCCGGCCCAGGCGGGCGACAAAGCCGGTCCGCCTCGCGCTGCGGTGCGCGCGGGCTCAGGCTGAAGAAGCGGAAGTAGGCGTTGTCCGGCGACATCTGCTCGTGCATCTGTCGGACATCGTCGGCGTCCTGCGGCCCGGCCTGCTTAATCTCAACGGTGCTGCCATCGGACAGCAGCGCAAACCTCGCGGGTAGCGGCGAGTCTGCCAACTCACTCACCGCCGTGCAGCGAGCGCCAGGGCCCGTTCTGTCGCATGATCGACTACCTCCCTCAGGTGCTACACCCAGGATGACTGGCCGACCGACCCGCGGGCACCGGCCCAACGGGCCACCCGTGTCGGGACCTTCGCCGCGTTTGGCGCGCCTGGGGCGGCGACCGGCGCGGCCGGTAGCAGCAGTTTAGGGCCGGACCGCACTGCTGACCTGGGCCGGGACCTTCGGCCCTGGAAGCCTGCCCACCGACGGGGAAGCGTCGCAATGGAGTCAAAGATCTACCGCGAAGGAGGAGCCATGAAGGCGCTCGTCTACCACGGTCCGGGTGCGAAGGCCTGGGAAGACGTACCGGACCCTGTCGTCGTCGACGACACCGACGCCATCGTGCGCGTCGATACCGTGACGATCTGCGGAACGGACCTGCACATCCTGAAGGGCGACACGCCCGAGGTCGCCGGCGGCCGGATACTCGGTCACGAGGCAATCGGCACGGTGGTGGATGTCGGAGCCGGCGTCAAGACTGTCACGCCGGGCGACCGAGTGCTGGTGTCGTGCATCTCCGCGTGCGGCCGGTGCCAGTTCTGCCGTGACGGTCACCCTGGCCAGTGCACGGGCGGAGGCGGCTGGATACTCGGTCACTTGATCGACGGCACCCAGGCCGAGTACGTCCGCGTGCCGTTCGCCGACACCTCGACCTACAGCTTCCCGGCTGGGTGCACCGACGAGGAGATCCTGATGCTCGCGGACATTCTGCCCACCGCCTACGAGGTAGGCGTACTCAACGGCCGGGTGGGGCCTGGTGACACGGTCGCGGTCGTCGGCGTCGGCCCTATCGGCCTGGCAGCTATCACCGCAGCCTCGCTGTACACGCCCGGTCATGTCATCGCGATCGACCTGGCCGACGCGAGGCTGAAGGCCGCCGAGAAATTCGGCGCCGACCGCACCGTCAACAGCGGGCGCGACGATGCGGCAGCCTTCATTCAGGACGTCACCGGCGGACAGGGCGCGGACGTGGCGATCGAAGCGGTCGGCGTTCCCGACAGCTTCGAACTGTGCACGAGACTGGTCCGCCCCGGCGGCCGGGTCGCCAACATCGGCGTGCACGGCAAGCCGGCCACCCTGCATCTGGAGTCGCTGTGGATCCGCAACATCACGGTGACGACGGGCCTAGTGGACACCTACTCCACGCCGACTCTGCTGCGGCTCGTCGCCGCCCACAAGATCGACGCTGCGCGCTTCGCCACGCACCACTTCAAGCTGTCAGAGATGGAGGATGCCTACGAGACCTTCGCCCATCCAGCCGACACAGGGGCCATCAAGGTCGTGCTGGCACGCTGAGGCGAATGTGGCAGGCTAGCTGCACGACATGGGAGGGAAGGGCATCGTGACGTGCACGCTGCACCTGTCCTGGGACGAGCGGCTGACTGGGTATGACTTCGGCCCGGGGCATCCGCTCGCCCCGATCAGGGTCAAGCTCACGATCGAGCTAGCGCGGGCATTCGGGCTGCTCGACCAGGCCGGGGTCAGCGTGACCCCGGCCCAGCCAGCTTCCGACGCCGAGTTGCAGTTCGTGCACGATCCGGGCTACATCGCCGCGGTCAAGGCTGCGGGCGAGCTGGCGGCCGGGGCGCGCGCGATGGAGGACGGCGACTTCCGGTCCCTGCTCGGCCACGGCCTCGGCACCGAGGACGACCCCGTGTTCGCCGGAATGCACGACGCGTCGTCGCTAGTGGCAGGGGCCACGGTGGCCGCAGCTCGCGCGGTCTGGTCGGGGTCGGCACAGCACGGCGCCAGTATCGCCGGCGGGCTGCATCACGCGATGCGGGGTCACGCCAGCGGGTTCTGCATCTACAACGACCCGGCGATCGCAATCGCCTGGCTGCTGAACCAGGGCGCCGAGCGGGTCGCTTACGTGGACATCGACGTGCATCACGGCGACGGCGTGCAGGCCGCGTTCTGGGACGACCCGAGAGTACTGACGATCAGCCTGCATGAGCACCCGGCGACCCTGTTCCCTGGTACCGGCCGGGCCGACGAGACCGGTGGCGCCGGAGCACCGGGCAGCGCGGTCAACGTCGCGCTCCCGGCTGGCACCAGGGACGGCGGCTGGCTGCGCGCCCTGCACGCCGTAGTCCCGCCGATGCTGCGCCAATTCCGCCCCCAGATCCTGGTCAGCCAGCACGGCTGCGACACGCACTGGAGCGATCCACTGGCCAACTTGGAGGTCACTATCGACGCGCAGCGCGCCGCCCACGCCGCAATTCACACGCTCGCGCACGAAACCGCCGGCGGTCGCTGGCTGCTGACTGGCGGCGGCGGCTATCAGCTCGTCCAGGTGGTGCCCAGGACGTGGACGCACCTGCTGGCCGAGGCCTGCGGTCACCCGATCGATCCAGCCGCGCCAACCCCGGCGGCCTGGCGCGACTACGTGGATGCCTCGGTCACGGAGGCTGCGCCGGAAGTCATGACCGAAGGCGCCAGCGGCGCGTTCCCGGATTTCGACGCCGGGTACGACCCCGCAGAGCCAGTCGATCAGGCGATCATGGCGACGCGGAACGCCGTTTTCCCGCTGCACGGCCTATTCCCTTAGCCCGCGTTTCGCCCGGAGGGTGGTTGGCTGCGGCTGTGCATGCGGGATAGCGTCCACGGACCTGGACATCGGCTAGCGGAACGGCAAGGCTAAGGCAGACGGCGAGCTGGTCCGGCGCGGGTCGGCGAGTGAGGGCAATATGACGGTGTACGTGTTCAAGCTGCCGGGTCAGGGTCACGGCTTGTTTGGCAGGTCGCCTACTCCCGACCCCTGGTTTGGCCTGACCGCTGACACCGAGGCTGAGCTGCATGCCTTCGCTGAAAGGCTCGGCCTCACGCGCATCATGTATCAGCCTGGCACGCCCGATGGGCCACAGCTGGCGTCGGCGACCGGGCATTATGACGTGACCGAAGGCGAGCGCGATCAGGCCGTGGCGCTCGGAGCACAGGCGATCGCCAGCAAGAAGCGGACGGGATAGCAGGCAGCCCGGCTGCCTGCTCGCCTAATTGTGCCGGAACACCGCTGCCGCCCGGCCCGGCAGCGCCTCAGATCACGTTCGGCTGGCCGGAAGAGGTCAGTCTTCTCTTTCCGGCCGGGACGACCACGACTGGGCACCGAGCGTGCCGGGCGCAGTACCTGCTGACCGAGCCGTGGACCAGTCGCTGCATCCGGTGCCCGCGCTGGGTTCCTACCACGATCACGTCGCCAGCACCCGCCATGGCGAGCAGGGTGGCCCCCGGGTCACCCTGCGGTGTCTCGATGGTCACCGTGACGTCGTCCGGCATTGCACCCACGGCGCTGCGGAAGGCGGTGCGCACCAGCGCCCGCGCGGCCTGGCACTGCTCGGCGCCGGAGAAGCTCAGAATCACGTGCGGATGCGATAGGTGGCGCATCCGCCGCCCACCGTGCCGAGGCAGCCCGAGCGCCCAGGCGCGTAGCGCGATCAGCTGCGCGCCCTGGCATCTGGCCAGCATGGTCGCCGCGGCTAGGGCCGCCAGGCCGGGCTCGGTGTCGTCGATGCCGACGATCACCCGGCTGGTCGGCATGCTGGCCCACTCATTCACTACCTCGGCGGTTCCTGACGTCATGACCGCCACCTCCGCGCTGCGCGTTCCGTCGCAAGCAGCATTGC
>JASHSO010000502.1 GCA_030038715.1 Streptosporangiaceae bacterium | reverse complement strand
GACGACCAGGGCGACCGCCGGACCGCCGCCCATGCCGGGGTGGGTGTGCGCTCCGGATGGCTTCATCGCAGAGTCCCTTTCTGGTCGCGGAGGACGGGAGGGGCAGTCAGCGGTGCTCCAGGGCCTCGATGACCGGCCGGACCACCCGGTCGATCTCGCGGACTGCCGTGGCGACCGCCTGGCGGGCCAGGTCGGCCAGGTCGTGCGGTGCCTGGCGGGCCGATGGGGGCAGCGGCAGCTGGCCGTCCGGGACGGCGAGGCGCAGCGAGGATGTGGTCAGCAGGAATGGTCCTTTGGCCAGGTCCTGGTCGCTCGGTTCGCAGAGAGCGTCGCCGAACTCGACCAGCCAGTCACTCCACCGGCCTCGCCCGCTCTGTTCCATCCACTGACGGGACTCGGTGAGGGGCGCGGGCCAGGGCGTGACCAGGTCGACGGCGGCCAGCAGGGAGCCGTCCCAGTAGCTGTAGGCCAGTTCGGTCCGCATGATCCGGCGGTGGCAGCGGACGTAGCCGGGAACCATGATCGGGCCGGTGGCCACCCGCCAGGCCGTCTCGGCGAAGTGGACCTTGAGGTCCTCCTCGAAGGTCCCGTCCCAGCACTCGGCGAAGCTGTCCAGGTGCTGGCGGACGTAGGCCCCGTAGCGGCTGCTCCCGTCGCTGGCCCGGTCCCGGTCGTAGTCGGCATCGATCCAGAGGGCCCGGTCAGTGGTGATCGTCACTGTCTCTCAGACCTTTCTGTCGATGGATGCAAACTGATGCTCAGCAAGCTCGGTAGGGGAGCGGCTGATCTCGTTCATGACCCGGCCTCGCGTCATCGGCCGCCCGCAGGGGAGCGGCGAGTGTACTTTATGCGCTCTCGACATGCATAGTTATCATGCGGCATCGGCAGTGCATAGGCAAGCAGGTAGCGTTGTCACGTGCCAGCGGCGCCGCGGCCACGTAGTCCCGCAGGTCATCCCGTACCGCATCGGCTGACCAGGAGGACATAGCGGATCTGGTGCCGCCACGCCGCCCAGATGCTCGAACGCTAGGCATGTGGCCTTCCAGGAACGCTTCTGGCGCCTGGGCGAACGCGACGTGAAATGCCGGCCTGAGCACGACAGCCGCAGTAGGAACAGCCACAGTTTCACCGGTACTCCGGCGACCATCGCATAGAACTGGCCGAAGTCCGCCTCGGCCTCGGCGGCGGGCAGGTGCACCTTAGGCGCGGGCGCGGGCCCGCTGCGCGTCCCTGGCTCGCAGCGAAGACGATGGCGGTCCCTTACCTGGAGGGTGGGATGCGCGCGCTGACCTGTCAAACAGTCGAGCGTGTCACGAACGCGTCAGGTCAGGTGCGTCTGCCGGGTCCGGTCGCCGCTCAGTGGGCCCGTGGTCAGCGGGCTCGCGGCCGCCGGGCTGCACTGCCGCGGGCCCAAGCATTGCCCACGCTTAGCGCGCGTGAATCGAAAGGAAGACGCACCCTTGACGCAGCTTTTCAACGACGTTACTCTTCCGAAAACAAAGATAGACGTGTCGATCGAAACCAAGACGGAACGAGTTCAGTGACTCTCGGCAAATCTGTCCGCCTCGCCAGGATCTTCGGCCACCCATCCGGCCGGCTGATGTCCGTGGCAGTTGATCACTTCACCGGTCACGAGACAATGACAGCAGGCCTGCACGATCTGCCCAGGACGATCGCGACGCTCGTCGCGGGACGGCCAGACGCAATCACGATGTTCAAGGGGGTGGCACGCTCGTGCTGGCCCCCCTACGCCGGCACCGTGCCGCTGATCATCCAGGTCGGCTGCTTCACCCCCGATGAGCGCATCGTGGAGATACTCGGCGGGCCGACCCAGGCGATCAGGCTCGGCGCGGACGCGATCGCGGTCGCGATCGGCGTGCGCGGCCCGAACGAGGGCCGCTTCCTGCAGCACCTGTCAGCGGTGGTGGATGAGGCCGACCCACTCGGCCTGCCAGTCATCGCTCACGTCTACCCGCGGGACTTCAGCGGTGCGCCGAAGATCGTCAACGACCTGGGCAACGTCAGCTGGGCAGTCCGGTGCGCGATCGAATGCGGGGCAGACGTCGTCAAGGTGCCGCTGCCGGGCGAAGCCGCCGGGTTCAGCGAGGTCATCGAAGCCTCCCCGATCCCGGTCGTCGTGGCGGGCGGCAGCCGCACAGACAACCTCAAGGACGCACTCACGCAAGCGGAGACAGCCGTGATAGCCGGCGCCGCCGGGATCACCGTCGGCCGCAACATCTGGGGAGCAGCGCACCCGCAGGCCGCGATGCGCGCCTTCCAGGCCATCGTCCACGACCTTCAAAACCCAGCCACAGCGATGGCACTGGCCGCCGAGAACCCCGACGGCACCCGACCGCCAACCCGACTGCCCGGTACCCGCATGCCCGATGTCGAGCCAGCATGACCACCACCACTACCACCGCGGCCGACTTCATCCTCGGCGTCTGCAGTCTGCTTCCGATCGCTTGCCGGTCGCCGTGCGCGGGAGAGAGCGCCGGGCTTGGTGACTTGCCGCTGGTGCGGCCACGGTTGGCGGCCTTGCTGCCGCCCTGCTAGTCGATCGCTGGCTAATAGCTAAAGCCGAGTTTGTCGGATGCTCACCGCCGACGTGACGTTCTAGCCAACAAATTGGCTAGGGATAGTAACCAAGAAAGGGCCAACATGCACAAATTCAGAACCCGTTATGCGGTCTGCTCTAGTGGCCGCAATTCCGTGCGTTACGGCAGTCAGCCTGCGCGCAGACGGGCGTTGGCAGGGGGCACTGCCTTCCTGGCTCTTGGGCTGATCTGCAGCGCCTGCTCTAGCACCAACTCGCCATCGCCCAGTGGTTCAAGCGGCATGGTTTCGAGCCTCACAATCTTGCCCACGCCAAACGGCCCCTACACTGACAATTTCAACCCATACAACTCCACGTCTCCGGGCGCAGCCGGCGCGAATTCGCTGATCTATGAGCCACTGCTGCAGTTTAACCTGCTCAAAACGAACAGCATCACCCCCTGGCTGGCGACAGGTTACTCGTTTACCAACGGCGGCAAGACGCTTACCTTTGACATCCGCAAGGGTGTTAAGTTTTCCGATGGCACGCCGCTTACGAGCGCGGACGTGGCCTTCACGTTCAAGATGATCGTCAGCCACCCGGCGATCAACACCACCGGCCTCGATCCGATCGCGGTGACGGCGCCAACGCCGACCACTGTCGTGCTCACGTTCAAAGCGCCGCAGTACGCCAATCTGATCAACTACGCGCAAATCGCGGTGGTGCCCGAGCACATCTGGAAGTCGGTGAATCCGGTCACTTTCGCTGACCCTCAGCCGGTCGGTACGGGTCCGTACACCCTAGGGTCGTTCTCGTCGCAGTCCTTCACGCTCAAGCGTAATCCCAGCTATTGGCAGCCGGGGGAGCCCAAGATCGACACGCTTGTCTGGCCTGGCTATGACAGCAACAGTGCTGCGGTGGCGAGTTTCACCAGCGCGGACTGGGCCGGCCTGTTCGAGCCTGACACGCAGAAGCTGTATGTCGACCCGGATGCGGCCACCCATCACTACTGGTTCGCGCCGGTAGCGCCTTTCGCGCTGATTCCCAATCTGGACAAGTACCCGCTGAACCTGCTGGACGTGCGCAAGGCCATCAGCCTGGCACTGGACCGCCAGACGATCGACAGTGACGGAGAGGGCGGCTATGAGCCCCCGGTCACCAACCTGGCGGGGGTCATCCCGACCCAGTCCAACGACCTCGATACCTCGATCCCTGGGCTGGCGCCCACGCAGAACGTGGCCGAAGCGAAGTCCCTGCTGGCGGCTGCGGGGCTGAGGAAGGGCGCCGGCGGCTTCCTAGAAGGAGCTAACGGCCAGCCGATCCATCTAAACCTGGTGGTCGCGTCCGCGTACACCGATAATGTCGCGGACACCATCCCGATAAGTCAGGAGCTAAGCGCGGTCGGCCTGGACGTAAGCGTCGTCAGCACATCGGTTGGCACGTATGTGTCAGACCTGGCGACCGGAAACTTCGACCTGTCCCTTGACCCTGGGACCGCAGGCCCGAGCCCGTACTTTACGTACAACAACTGGCTCAATTCTGCATTCACGGCCCCGATCGGCAAGTCAGCGGTGCAGGATTTCGAGCGCTTCGACAGCCCCGCGGCCGACGCCGACTTGGCGGCCTATGCCGATACCGATAATCCGGCTGCGCAGAGGCAGGCGCTGGCCAACCTCGAGACGATCGTGGTCAGCCAGCTGCCCCTGATCCCGCTCGTCTACCAAGTGGCCTGGGATGAGTACTCAACCGCAACCGTGACCGGGTGGCCGACGCCGTCCGACCCGTATGAGGCGGCGGCCCCGTATCTGGAGCCTGGTGACGAGATGATCATCTTGCACCTGCGGTCGAACAAGTAACAATGGCCGTCGGGTCCCCGTCTGCAGACGGGGATCCGGCTCGGCCCGAGGACGGAAGCCTGATGATATGAGGTACCTGGGGCGCCGCCTGTTCTTCTACCTGCTGACGGCGCTAGTGGCGATCACACTCAACTTCCTTATCCCGCGCCTCATGCCGGGCAACCCGGCCGAGATCCTCATCTCCAGGGAAAAGGGCAGGGTGACGCCCCAGGAACTGCACGCGCTTGAGCTTCAGTTCGGCGTGACCACCCACTTGAGCCTGCTGGCGCAATACTTCAGGTACTGGCAGAACTTGCTGCACGGCGATCTAGGCAACTCGATAACGTACTTTCCCGAGCCCGTGATCGACGTGATCCGCTCGAGCCTGCCCTGGACTGTCATGCTCATCGGGGTGGCGACGGTCATCAGCTTCGGCATCGGCACCCTGCTCGGCATTCTGGCAGGTTGGCGGCGCGGCTCCTTCCTCGACAGCCTGATGCCGGTGACGACCTTCTTCTCGTCGGTACCGTACTTCTGGTTCGCTCTGCTGGCGGTCCTGCTCCTCGCTCAGGAGGTGCACTTGTTCCCGGCCGCCGGGACCTACGCGATCGGCATCACTCAGGGTTTCACTTCCACGTTTCTTGTTAGTGCTGCTTACCACGCCGTGCTGCCGGCCCTCACCATCATTGTTAGTTCGCTGGCCGGATGGCTGCTTGGCATGCGCAACATGATGATCACGACAATGTCCGAAGACTACGTGACAGTCGCCGAGGCGAAAGGCCTCACGGACCGCCGGGTGATGCTCTCCTACGCGGCGCGAAATGCCTTGCTTCCCAACATCGCCGGCTTTGCAATGTCGCTCGGCTTCGTCGTGAGCGGCGCTTTGCTCGTGGAGATCGTGTTCTCCTACCCGGGTATCGGCTACGCCCTCTACCAGGCGGTAACCAACGAGGACTACCCGCTCATGCAGGGGATCTTCCTCGTCATCACCCTCGCGGTGCTGCTCGCCAACCTGCTCGCCGACACGTGCTACGTCTTCCTGGACCCGCGGGT
>JASHSO010000501.1 GCA_030038715.1 Streptosporangiaceae bacterium | reverse complement strand
ACAGTGACCTGGCTTGCCGACCGCGGGGTGTTGTGCTGCGGCGACCTGTTCATCTGGGCGTCGCCGAACGCCGGGAATCCGCAGAAGGTGCAGCGCTACCCGCTGGAGTGGGCGCAGGCGCTGCGCAGGATGGTGGCGCTGCAGCCGCAATACCTGCTGCCTGGTCATGGGCTTCCGGTACTAGGAGCGGAACGGGTGGCCCAGGCCCTCTCAGACACCGCCGAGCTGCTGGAGTCCCTGGTGAGTCAGACGCTTGCCGTGATGAATGGCGGCGGCCGGCTCGACGATGCCATCCATTCGATGCGGGTTCCCGCGCATCTCGCGGACCGACCGTATCTGCAGCCGGTGTACGACGAGCCCGAGTTCGTCGTGCGGAACGTCTGGCGGCTGTACGGCGGCTGGTGGGACGGCAACCCTGCGACGCTCAAGCCGGCGGCCGAGCGCTCCCTGGCTGCCGAAGTCGCGAACCTAGCCGGCGGAGCGGGTGCGCTGGCCACCCGCGCGGTCGAGCTGGCCGAGTCCGAGGAGGAATCCGGCCGGGAGGAGGCCTTGCGGCTCGCCGGTCATCTGGCCGAGCTGGCGTGGCTTGCCGCCCCGTCCGACCCGGCTGTGGCCCTGGCCCGGCACCGTGTCTGTTCTATCAGGGCCGATTTGGCCACATCGACGATGGCAACTGGGGTATTCAGGTGGGCAGCGGACGAGTCGCTCGGCGAGAAGCCCGAGCGGCCGCCCCAGGAGGGAATATGACTGGCCTGCAGGGTGTCGACCCGTCGGTGCCGCCGAGCGGACCCGGCTGCGCGGAATGCGAGGAAACTGGCGGTTGGTGGGTGCATCTGCGTAGGTGCACGCAGTGCGGGCACATCGGGTGCTGTGACAGCTCACCATCCCAGCATGCGACTGCGCACGCGAAGGCGACCGGGCACCGCTTCATCAGGAGCTTCGAGCCCGGGGAGTCGTGGTTCTGGGACTACCAGAATCAGGAACTGATCGAGACGGGCCCGGCTCTGGCGCCGCCCGAGCATCACCCGTTGAACCAGCCGACGCCAGGGCCGGCCGGCCGGGTCCCGGCTGACTGGCGCGCGCACGTGCACTAGAAGGGCTGGCCGAGCCAGCTGACGCTGCCCGCCGAACAGAGCTGTCGGAGTCCAGCGCTCCGACCCTGAACGGCGGCCACCTCGAACACGCGAGCCGGCCGAAGCTGCGCCGCGACTGCCTGGGAAACTAGTCCGAATAGGCTTCGGCGTCAGGGGAGGCCGTGGTGCAGAAGGGGTGCATGCCATGACGGAACCGGGCCAGGCAGTCGAAGTGCACGGGGCAGTAGCGGTCAACGGAGCAGTCGCCAAGGACCAGGAGGGCCTGGTCGCGCAGATCGAGCAAACTCGCGAAGACCTGGCGCGGACCATCGACAGCCTGGCAGAGCGGGTCAGTCCGGCGCACAACGTTCGGGTGCTGCGCGAGCGCGTCGTCGAGCAGCTCACGCGCCGGGACGTGCAGCTAGGCGCGGCCGCTGTCGGCGTCGCGGCGCTCGGCCTGCTGATCCTGCGATCGTGGGCCAAGAACAGGCACAAAAGCTGACCGTAGCGGGCCGAGCCCGACCGCTAGAGGAACGTCTGACCCTCGCCTCGGTAGGTAGGCACGGTCGCGACCACGGCGTCGTCGACGATCAGGTGCAACTCGCTGAACCGCTCGCACAGCTCCCCGGCCTTCGCGTGCCGCATCCACACCCGGTCGCCAATCTTCAGGCCGTCGGCCGCCGCGCCTAGCAGGGGCGTCTGAACCTCTCCAGCGCCTTCGTCCCTGTCGAGCCGCAGCCCGGACGGCAGATATGGCGCCGGTACTCGGCTTGGCGAGCCAGGGCCGGATGCGGGGTAACCGCCGCCCAGCGCGGTTACCACGCCGGGGCCTGGCCTGCGCACCACGGGTAGCGCGAATAGCGCGGCCGGGTGTCCGCTGAATCCGCGGTAGGCGTCAAACAGCGTCGGGTGATACAGGCCCGATCCGGCGCCGATCTCGGTCACGGCACTCTCGGCCGCGGTTCGCTCCAGCGACCCAGTGCCGCCGCCGTTGACGAATTCCAACGGTGTCAGTCCGCGGATCGCCGCAACGACCGCGGCTCGCCGAGCGGCCAGCTCGGCACCCGACCTGCGTTGCATGAACCTGATCACCCGGGCGTACGCGGGCCGTCCAGGTGGGTCGTCGCCTACTCCGGCGATCTGCGCTTCGTAGGCCATCAGGCCCACCAGGCGCAGCCGCGGGCGGGACATGATCGCCTTGGCCAGCTCCACGGCCTCAGCCGGGGTCCGGACCGGCGAGCGGCGCGCACCGGCCCGGATCCAGCCGCCCAGCGCCCGGTACCCGGCGTCAATGTCGATGGCCACCCGCACCTGGTGCGGGTCGGGAACGCTGGCGGCTGCTTTCTCGATCATGTCGAGGTGGTCTGTGCAGTCGACCATGACCGTGATGGCCGTGGCGGCCTGGGCATCGCCAGCCAGGCTTGCGAGGGCGGGCAGGCTGGCCGTCGGGTAGGCGACCACGATGTCGTCGCTGGTGCCTGCGGCGGCTAGCCACAGTGCCTCGGGCAGGGTGTAGGCGAGGATGCCCCGGAAACCGTCAAGTCGCAGTGCCTGCTCGATCAGGTGCCGACACCGGACGGACTTACTGGCCAGCCGGATCGGCGTGCCCCCCGCGCGGTTGACCATGGCCGCGGCGTTGGCACGGAAGGCGGCAAGGTCCACAATCGCGAACGGCGGATCCAGGTGCGCCGTCGCGGTGTCGTAGCGGCTCAGACCACCTGCCCGGCGGCCATCGGTCACTGGTCGTCCTCGGCGGGCGCGGCTTCGCTGGTCAGAGC
>JASHSO010000500.1 GCA_030038715.1 Streptosporangiaceae bacterium | reverse complement strand
GTTTGCGGCATAAAGCAGAGCGGAGGTGAGAGAGATGACACAGACGCGCGACACGGAGGTCACGAAGATCCCCGCAGGTCCGTTTGCGCGGCGCCACCCGCGTGGCGTTGCCCAGGTGCGGGTCGCGGTGGCGATCTGGCTAGTGGTGTTGGCAGGGATCTTCTGCTCCCTTGGCTACTACTGGGGCGCGCTGCTTCTTGCGCCGGCGGCGCTGCACCTGTGGCTCGCCTACGGGCTGCGGGCCAGGGCGCAGGAGCAGCGCTAGGGGGCGGCAGGCCCGCGGGGAAAGTAGCCCGGCGGGCGCGCCGCCATGCGAGCGGACCAGACCGAGGCGGGAGCGAGGACATGACTGAAGGCAGCGGGGCCGACGCGGCCGACCCAGCGCGCGGTGACGCGCGAGCCGCAGGAGACGAGGCTGGTCCGAATCTGTGGGAGGCCGCTGCCCTGCTGAACCAGGCCACTCGGCAAGCACGGCGCGGTTTCGCATCCGGCGGGCCGCTGCTTTGGGTGTACCGGGCGTTCGTCGTGCTCGTTGCCTTCGGCGGCTTCTGGCTATCGCTGCGCGGCCAGCATCCCTACACCGGGCTGCCCAGCGGCTGGGCGCTGGCCGTCGCTTTCACCCTGGTGGCCATCAACATCGTCTGGAGCGCCGTCGCGATCAAGCGAGCAGGGGCCGGCATCAGCGGGCCGACCCAGCGCAAAAGGCGGGCCTGGCTCGGCGTCATGCTGATGGCCTGGATCGTCGCGTACGCCGTCACGGCGCCGCTCTACCACCCCGGAACGAGCCACCCCGTCTGGGGGTTGTATCCGGCCAGCGCGCCGCTAATGATCATCGGTCTGGCCGGCGCGGTCACCGCGCCGGTGCTTCGGGACTGGCCGATGGCTACCATCTGCCTCTTCTTGGCCATCGTCGCTGCCATCGCCGGGTTCGGCGGTCCAGCCGGTGCGTGGCTGATCATGGGCATCGGCCTATGCGCCGCGATGCTGGGCGCCGCCGCGTTCAGCGCCTGGCAGCAGCGCCGCAGCGTGGTCGGTCTTTGACAACTGACGAGCTTGACCCGTTGATCCACGTCCCGACGCGGCTGAAGATCGTCGCAACGCTGGCGGCGCTTCCCGACGGCGACGCGCTGTCGTTCACCCGATTGCAGGACATGATCGGCCTCACGCCCGGCAACCTGCTCATCCATCTGCGCAAACTCGAAGATGCCGGCTACCTCGCAAGCGAAAAGACGGGGAACGGCGCCGCCTCCCGCACCACTGTTACCCTCACCCGGCAGGGTCGGACCGCGCTGGAGTCCTACACCGCAGCGCTGCGAGACCTTCTTGGTGGCCTTTAGATCCATGCCATGCAAATCCCCGCGATGACAGCCTGCACCGCAGGATCAGCAGTTACCCGGGTTGTCACCCGGCCCGGGCGATCGCCACGGCGCAGGCAGTAGCGGCACCCCCGGCTGGGGGTCAATCCGGGCATTCTGCACCCCGACGGGGTCAGGCCCATCCTGGGGAAGACTTGCCGTCACGGGCGACGGTCAAGTCTTCGCCAGGATCCGGCGGCGCTCGGCGGGCCTGGCTGCATTCAACAGCATCGACTACGCGCCAGCCTGCTTCGACGGTGCTGGCAGTCCGGCAGCCGATTGGATCGCCGCCGCGTCTGAAGAGCAGTCTGCAGTTGTCACTACGAGCCGTCTGATCAGTCCGTCGTCATCGAGAACTACAACGACCGCGGGATTCGTCTGGCCGTACACGACCACGAGCTTGTTCTGCTTCTTCTCACGGTAGAAGCCGAACAGCCGCTCCGGGCCCATACCCCCGTTATCGTGACCTTGCGATATCACGATCATTGACCTGGCGTAGTGCATGTTCTGGGTGACCAGTTCGGTGTAAGCGGGCGCGACGTACACCTCGCGGACTCTGCTGAGCGGAAGTCGCACGGACGGGCCGTCCATGATCCTCACCAGGGACCTCTGGAGACCAAACGAGGTCATCACCTGCTTCTCCCGTGCCAGCAGCGTGACGACTAACTCATCTCCCCGAACACTCAGCTTGGCCATGACTTCACTCCCGTGCCGATACGTGCCTCGCCCGCCCCGTGCGCTGTGCTCAGGCGGCAAAATGCGGCTGCCATCAACATGGCACAGAGCGCCCGGCCTGGAAAGCCTGCCGCTCACCCGATCCCGCTCCGTGGTGCCGACCCTCCGGGGGTGCTAACCGCCCCAAGCCAGCTCGGCCCAACCGACCCTCTCGGCGTCCTGCGGGCGGTGTGACTTCAGACCGGCCGCGCCTGCACCGCTAGGTCGGGACTCAGCCCGGCCAGACTTAGCCGGGCCTTGGCTTCATGCCGGGTCAGGATCTGCTCGGGATCGCCATCGAGGGATCGTGTCTTGGCGTCGAACGCTCGCTGCCACAGGCCGGCCGCCCAGCTCGCCGCATAGTCCGCGGATGTCCAGCGGCAGCCACGGGCCTGCTGGTAGGCGTCGAGGAACGCGGCGCTGTCGTCGACGCTGGCCATCGAAGTCGGGCCGATGCCGAGAAAGCTGGCCGCAGCGAGTCCCGCGATCATCGGTTCGGGCTGGCAGATCACGCTGTCCCAGTCGTGCACCGCGATCAAGCGCGGGCCCTGCCAGCGCAGGTTCTCGGGGTGCCAGTCGCCGTGCCCGATCACTGGGTTGCCAGCATGGCTACGAAGCTGATCGCGGACGGCTGCGGCGACGCTGTCCAGCCACTGGGGTTCCCGGCAGGCGTTCAAGTCCACGTCGCGGTCTTCGGGCGCGGGCCACAGCCCTGGCTCGCAGTGGTCCCAGCCGACCCAAGACGGGGATGGAGCCAGGCTCGGTGCCGCCCCCGGCTCCGGGGCCAGCTCTACGAGGCGGGCCAGCGCTGCCGCCGACAGCACGGCTAGCTCGCTGTCCGCGGGCGGCTGACCAGCGTCCGGCACGAGCGTTTCGGCGGAACCGGCCCAGCCGCTCAACGGCTGCAGATCCACCAGCGGCTCCGGGCACGCAAAGCCGGCCATCCATAGTGCCCGGTGCACGGCCGCGCATCCGGCTAGCCGCAAACTGGGAGGCCGCGCCTTGACTACCACCTCCCGGCCGTCGGTCAGACGCAGCCCTTTCACCGTCGACAAGTAGCCGGCTTCGAACAGCTCCGCCGCGGGCGGCGCGCCCAGCCATCGCATGCACCAGACGGCGAGCACGTCCATGGCCACGACTGGGCGACGGGACTCTGGCACGACCCCATCATGCCGAACCGCTGACCCGGCATTGCTGCTGCAGCAGTGTTCGACCTGAGCTTGGCGAAGTTATGCGCCTCTGCATGCAGGCGGTCGCGGGGAGGCATCCCCTTGCCGCACGAAACCCGGCGTGGTGATATTCACCTCGGGCTGGGCTGGCAGCCGATCCCCGAATGCCACGTCCCTCGGATATTTGGAGAAGCCAGCGATGAAGGTGCGGTCGCGCTGTTCCGTGCAGGTGTTTGCCGCAGTGGCGGGCCTCACGTTGGTCCTGTCTGGCCCGGCCGCGATAGCGGCCGCGGTCGGCGGCCACAGCGCGGCCAGCAGACCTGGCGCCGTCAGTACCGGGCACGTCGCCAAGGTCAGCCGGGCGGCCCTCGGTACCCGCTTCGAACAGGCGCTGGCATCGCCTGTCCCCGGCCGCCTCTACTCCGTAGCTGCCAGCTCGCCGGACGATGTGTGGGCAGTCGGCCTCACCAGCGGCCCCGCGCTGCTGCTCCACTGGGACGGCACCGCGTGGTCGCGGTACACGTTCTCCCCGGATGTCTACTTCAACGACGTGACGGTAATCTCGCCCACCGACGCCTGGGCAGTGGGCGGCACCAACTGGTTCTACCCGACGCAGACGGTCGCCTATCACTGGAATGGCACGTCCTGGACCCAGGTCCCGACGCCGACTCCCAATGGCAGCGCGTTCTTCAATGGCGTGACCGCCACTTCGGCTGACGACGCCTGGGCTGTGGGCTCCATCAGCGGCGGCCCCGGTGACCAGGGGTACAGCGTCCCGCTGATCGAGCATTGGAACGGCCAGCGCTGGACGCGGCAGTCGTTCCGGCTGCCCGCTCACACCGGCTACTTCGACGACGTGGCGGCGACGTCGCCAGACAACGCCTGGGCGGTGGGCACGACCGGCGGCCAGGCACCAAACGGCGCGCTGATCGAGCACTGGAACGGCAAGAAGTGGGCGCGTCAGCCAGCCAACACACCCGGCGGCTACGGCGTCGTCCAAGGCGTGACCGCTACCTCGGCCGACAACGCCTGGGCGGTCGGCTTCACCGACACCACCAGCGTCAATGCGAGCCTAACCCTGCACTGGGACGGCAGGAACTGGTCGGTGGTGCCAAGCCCCAACCCGACGGGCGATACCAACCTGCGTGCGGTATCGGCCACTTCGGCGGACAATGCGTGGGCGGTCGGTTACACAAATCCGACGACTTGCAACCCCCTGTGCGGCACCATCGCCATGCACTGGAACGGAACGTCCTGGGCTGTGGTGCCAACCCCGGACCCGCCCGCTGATCTCGTTGACGCGTTCCTGGGAATCGACGCGATCTCCGGCCGCGACGCCTGGGCGGTGGGCACGACGGACTGGGCGTCCACGATCATCGCCCACTGGAATGGCCACACCTGGAGCTAGGTCGTCAGCGCCATCTCGCCCGGCGCGCCGGCGGCCCGCCGGGCATCAGGTGCGCGGGTAAGGTTGCCGCGTGAGCCTCGCGGAGTCATGGGAGCAGCACGCTGCTGAGTGGATCGCCTGGGCGCGAGCATCCGAGCACGACGGATTCTGGGACGGAACGTGGCCTGCCTTGCGTCAGTTGCTGCCAGCGCCAACCGACGGGGCGGTGCTCGATCTGGGTTGCGGGGAAGGGCGAGCAGGCCGCGAATTGCTTAAGCTCGGCTACCGGGTCACCGGTGCCGACCGGTCAGCCACGCTGGCGCACGCGGCAGCCGCGGCTCGCCCGACCCTCCCGGTGGTGCTCGCTGACGCGGCCGCGCTGCCATTTGCAGATCGCAGTACCGACCTGGTCGTGGCCTGCATGTCCCTGCTTGACGTGGACGACTTCCCGGGTACGGTCGCCGAGGTCGGCCGGATCCTCCGACCCGGTGGCCACCTGTGCATGGCGGTGGTTCACCCGTTCGTCTCCGCTCAGGACGAGCAGACCATGCATTCGGCGTCGTTTACGTTCTCCAGGCCTTACCTGCAGTCGCGCCGCTACGTGGACCGCATGGAGCGCGACGGCGTTGGCATGACGTTCGTCAGCATGCACCGGCCGCTCAGCGACTACACCTCCGCCCTGTTCGCTAACGGTATGGTCCTGAGCGCCCTGATCGAGGGTGGTGAGGGCGCGATTCCCTGGCTTCTCGCGGCTCGGGCCGACAAAACTGACTGGTAGGTCGGGGGCTCAGGCCACGCCAGGGCGGCACGACTACGTCGCCGCGAAGCCGCGGAAGATCATGGCTTGGCGTGGCCGGGCGGTACTGGCCGTTGCCGACCGATATGACCGATGCTCAGATACATGATGCCGCCGCCGGGGGTCTGGATGAGGCAGATGAGCGTCCATGCCCATTTGGGCAGATAGCGCACCTTCTTCGCTAGAGCGATGTCTACCAGGCAGAAGCCATCAAAGGCGACGGCGAGCGCCAGGCCAAGCGCGACCGGCCAGCCGTGCGGGTCAGGACTGTTTCGCAGCAGCGTGATCGTGCCGACCACAATGATGAGCCAGACAGCGAGGCCGATGACGGTGCGGGTGGCCACGTCGGGAGGCCGGATCTTCATGGCGCCGGTTTTCCAATGGGAGCTTCTCGTGCGCCGGGACCCGGCTCGCGCCGCCCGGTTCAGCCGACGGGTTGTCCTGGCGATGCCGATGCTGAAGGTCACCGCGCGCGTCTCTCGCAGGAACAGCCAGCGGATGCCCTGGTCGTCCAGGATCGCGGGCAGCTCGGCGGTCCATTCCCGGCACCGCTCTGCGCGCACGTCTGCTGGCAGCCGGCGGCATGCGGTGCGGATGAGCCACTCGGTCATGCCCTGGAGCCGGGCGGCCCGTGTCATCGCGTGCTCCCGGGCGCGGGCCACGTCGCACCATGCCCGACCCGACGAGCGGGGGGGCGCGAGACCTGGGCGAGCTCAAGGCGAGCGACGCGAAGCCCCTCACCGGTCAATCGGTAGTACTTTCGCGGCGGTCGTCCGCCAGCGTCCTGCCGCTGTGGCTCC
>JASHSO010000499.1 GCA_030038715.1 Streptosporangiaceae bacterium | reverse complement strand
GGATGGCGTAAGTCCCGTCCTCGCTTACCGCGACGAGGCGCAGCTCCTGCATGGGTCCCTCCTGCGGCCGGCCGACGCGCAGCGGCGTAGACCGGACCCTGCCCTAGTCGAGTCTGTCGGCTCGATGGCCGCTGAGCCAGTACCTCGCCCGGCATGTCCCTAACTATCACCAGTCGTGAGCCCAGTTCAGGCCGGTGATCACGGGCGCGCGTCCCGGGCGAGGTGACCCCCGCAGCCATTGCTCGGCAGAGTATTCGCCGAGCGCGCCTGCGGTGAGCTGAACAGCCAGAAAGGTTCCGCCCGGCCCGCTGCGGTGAGCGTAGGACCGACTATACTTCTGTCACAGAGATGTTTTGTTACAGAAGTATTACCGCCGAGCCCGCCCGCCCCGGGGCCGTCCGCCGGAGCCGATTCGGCCCGTGGCTGGCGGTCGGTGTCGTGTGCTTCGGCGCCTTCATGGGACAGCTCGACGCCAGCATCGTGACGCTGACGTTCCGGCCGATGCAGCGTGAGTTCACCGCGCCGCTGGCGGCTGTCCAGTGGGTATCGCTGGCCTACCTGCTGATGCTGGTCGCGATGGTCACCCCCACCGGGCGGCTGGCCGACGCCGTGGGCAGGAAGCTCATCTACACCTACGGATTCGTCATCTTCACCGTCGGGTCGGCGGCATGCGGCCTCGCGCCGTCGCTCGGCATCCTCGTGGCCTGCAGGCTGGTGCAGGCTGTCGGAGCCGCGATGCTGCAGTCCAACAGCGTCGCCCTGGTGACGACCAGCGTCCCGGCTGCCAGGATGCGACTCGCGCTCAGCGTCCAAGCTGCCGCGCAGGCGATCGGACTTGGACTCGGCCCGACGCTCGGCGGCCTGCTCACCGAAACCCTGGGCTGGCGGGCGGTCTACTGGGTCAACGTGCCGGTCGGCTGCCTGGCAGTCGTGGCCGGCCGGTACCTGTTGCCGCGCACTAAGCATCGCGCTCAGCCGGGATCCTTCGACTGGCCCGGCGCGCTGCTGCTCGCTGGGGCGAGCACTGCGCTGCTCGTCGCACTCTCGGTGGTGAGCGGGCTGCCGGTGCCGGGCTGGACAGCGGCCGTCCTGGCCGCGGTGTCAGTCGCGGCAAGCCTGGCCTTCGGCGTCCGTCAGCGCAGCGCGAGGTTCCCGCTCATACCTGCGGCCCTCTTTCGCTCGCGCCGGCTTGCACTGGGGCTGGCCGGCGCGTTCTGCGGGTACCTTGTGCTGTTCGGCCCGCTGGTACTGGTACCGCAGCTGCTCGCCGGTCACGCGAGCGAGCTGCGGACAGGCCTGATCCTGTCCGCCCTGCCAGCCGGGTTCGGCGCTGCTGCGCTGACCGCCGAGGCGGTGTTCCCGAAGCGGGCAACAAACCGGGTACGCGGCTGCGTTGGTGCTGCTGCCTGCGCAGCCGCGCTCGTTATGCTGATGTTCGTGGCCAAGTCGACTGGGAACATTGCCGGGCTGCTGGCTCTGGCTGGGGTGGGCCTCGGGGTGTTCGTGCCGGCCAACAATGCGGTGATCATGCGCAGCGGCACCGCGAGCTCGGCGGCCGTCCTTGGCGGGCTGGTCAACATGGCGCGGGGCGTCGGCACGACGTTCGGGATTGCCCTGGTAACGCTCTCGTTGCACGTGCTCGGGCCCAGCTCGCGCGGTGCGGTGCTGGCGTTCGGACTGCTGGCAGCCGCTGCTGTGGGCGCGTTGCTCATCGCGAGCCGGCCGCTGCCTAGCGGCCCTGCCGGGGCGGACTCCGGCGGTGCCGAGGGGGCGCGGATGGATCACTCCGGTGCCTTCGGCTAGCCGTCAGTCGGCACCGCAGGACCCGGACCCGGCGGGACTGGCGCTGGCCGACGCGGTGTCCCGGCTTCGGCGCGCGATGCGGCGGGCGGCCCGCGCCCAGGGTCCTGGCAGTTCCTTTCCCGGCGGGCTCTCGGTTGCCCAGCTCGAGTTCCTGTCCTGCCTGGCCGAGAACCCGGCCGCGCGACCCGGCCAGCTCGCCAGGCTGCTCAGGCTGGCCCCGAGCTCGGTTGCCACCCTGGTCAACGCCCTGACCAGAGCAGACCTGATAATCCGCAGCGGTGGCGTGGACGACCGACGTACTGCCGTGCTCGAGCTGACGCCAGCTGGAGCAGACGTGGTGGCGAGCTGGCAGCGCGTCAACGCGCTGATCCTCGCGGCGGCGCTCACAGCGCTTCCCGCCGCCAGCAAGCGGAGTCTGGACTCCTCGCTGCCCGCGCTGCGTGAGCTCACCGCCGCAATCGACGCGCTGGCGGATGCTACGGTCCCGGCCCCGCAGTCCGCCTCCGCAACAGGGGTGATCGCCGAGAGCGCCTGAGCGGCACGGTGCCCGAGCCGGGGCCGGGTCATCCGCCCAGGTCCCGTAGTATCCGAGGGCATGCAGGTCGATGCGATCTACCGGGCGATTGGCCGGTTCGGCGTCCGCTATCGATGGCTGGTGCTGCTGGCATGGATCGTGGTGGCCGTCGCCGCATCGACCCAGCTACCTTCTCTTGCGAGCGTTACCCAGGGCAACAACCAGAAGTTCCTGCCGGCCAGTGCGCCCAGTTCGAAGGCCGCAACGCTGGCGTCCCCTTTCGGTACCGCTGATCGGCAGCCGATCCCTGTCGTGGCGGCCACCAGCAACGGGACCCGGCTGACCGCAGCCGACATCGCCGCGCTCACGGCACTGCAGGGCAGGCTCGTCAAGGTGGCCGACGTGACCAAGGTCATCGACGCGGGTGAGTCACCGGACGGGCAGGCGGTACAGCTCGTCGCGTTGGCGAGCGTAACCGGCAGCGGCAGTCCCAGTTACGCCACGAATCTCATCGGCGGGCTGCGAGCGGCGATCGCCAGCGCGCGCCTGCCCTCCGGGTTGCAGGCCCACCTCGCTGGTGACCTGGCCGTCCAGGTCGATCAGCAGAAGGCATCCGGCAGCACCGGCAATAAGGTGCAGTACCTGTCGGTGCTGTTCGTCGTCCTGCTGCTGTTGCTGATCTTCCGGTCGCTGTCGCTCGCGATCACGACTGTGCTGCCGCCAGCGCTGTCCGTCGTCATCGCCGGGCCACTGGTGGCCGAGGCGGCCAGGCACGGGCTGCAAGTGTCACCGATCGCCCAGCTGCTGCTGATCGTGCTGGTGATCGGCGCCGGCACGGACTACGGGTTGTTCCTGGTTTTCCGGGTTCGCGAGGAGCTGCGGCGGCAGCAGCACGACACCGGCGGCGTGCGATTCCCTGGGTCGCAGGGGCTGGCCAGCAGTGTCGCGCGCGACCTGCTGCAGCCGAGGCCGCCGGCGCGGCAGGCCATCGTCGAGTCGGTGACCAGGGTGGGCGAGTCGATCAGCGCGTCGGCCGCCACGGTGATCGCGGCAATGCTGACGCTGCTGCTGGCGAGCTTCTCCTTCTACTCCGACCTGGCCTGGCCATTCGCGATCGCGGTCGCCGTGATCCTGCTGGCGGGTCTGACCTTGCTGCCGGCGCTGCTGTCGATCCGGCTCTCGCTGCTGGCGGTCAAGCGGTCGCTGTTCCAGGCCATCTTCGGCAAGCCGAAGCTGCTGCGGTGGAGCATTCAGGGTTCCGGCCGGACCGGTACATGGGGGCGCGTGGCCGGGCGCATCGTGCAGGTCCCCGGGCCGACTCTGCTGGCTGGCGTCGTAGTCTTCGGCGGACTCGCGTTCGCGGTACTCGGCTATACCGCGGGCGGATTCGGCGGTAGCACGACACCGCCGGCTGGCAGCGACTCGGCCGCCGGCACTGCGCTGCTCGCCAAGCACTTCCCGCAGTCGGCGGCCAACCCGACCAGCCTGATCTTCAAGTTCAGGGAGCCGGTGTGGAAGGACCCGGCACCGGTCGCCAAGGCCACCGCCGAGCTGCGAGCGAGTGGCCTGTTCACCCAGGTGACTGGCCCGCTGAGCCCGGTGGGCGGCGTCACTCTCACCCCGGCCCAGTACCGCGGGCTGTACGGGGCACTCGGCCCCGCTAACGCGCTGCCGCCGACGCCGCGGCCGGGGGCATTGCTGGGCGGCAGGATCCCGGCAGAGGCGTACCAGCTCTACCGCGCCACCGCCAACTACATCAGCCCAGACGGCCACACCGTGCAGTTCTCGACCGGGCTTAAGGCGGGAGATCCCGGCGGCACTGCCGCGCTGGATGCGGTCCCGGCCATCAGGGCGGCGACGAGCAGGGTGGCCGCGTCCGTCGGTGCCACGGCATCCGGGGTGGGTGGCGAGGCGCCCGCGCTGTACGACATCAGCACGATCTCCAACAACGACCTCAAGCACATCATCCCGATAGCGATCCTGGCCATCGGCATCCTGCTCGCCCTGGTGCTGCGCAGCCTGGTAGCGCCGCTTTACCTGATCGCGTCGGTCGGCGTGTCCTACCTGGCGGCGCTGGGCCTGTCGGTCATCGTCTTCATCAAGATCGGCGGCAGTGGCGGCCTGGTGTTCTTCATGCCGTTCCTCATGTTCATCTTCCTGCTCGCCCTCGGCGAGGACTACAACATCCTGGTGATGACCAGGATCAGGGAGGAAGCGCACCGCATGCCGCTGCGCCAGGCGGTCGCCAGGGCCATCGGCGTGACCGGAAGCACGGTCACCTCGGCCGGCCTGGTGCTGGCCGGGTCGTTCATCGTGCTCACGATCGCGGCCGGGAGCGGGTCTGGCGCCAGCCAGATCCGAGACATCGGCATCGGCCTCGCCCTGGGGATCTTGATGGACACCTTCCTGGTCCGCACGCTGCTGGTGCCGTCGACGGTGGTGCTACTCGGAAAGTGGAACTGGTGGCCATCGCGGCTGCACATGGACCAGCCAGCGGAGATCGCTGACGCGGACTCGACCGAGCGGCCCGGGGAAACCGCCGGCGTGGCGCCCGGCGACCCGCGCTGAACGGGCGGAGCCGTGCCGGCGATCTCGGTCGTCATCCCGGTCTACCAGGTCGCGGCGTTCCTGCCGACGTGCCTGGACCGCGTGCTGAGCGATCGCGGCTGCGACCTTGAGGTCATCGCGGTCGACGACGCCTCGCCGGACCGCAGTGGCGAGATACTCGACCAGCGGGCCGCTGCCGACTCGCGGCTTCGAGTCGTGCACCTGAACCGCAACCGCGGCGCCGGGAACGCCCGCAACGCTGGGCTGGACCTCGCCGTCGGCAACTACATCTGGTTCGTCGATGCCGACGACCGCGTGGCCGACGGCGCACTCGCGGCGATCTCCAAGGCGCTGGCCGCCAGCAGGCCGGACGTGCTCCTGGTCGACTGGATCAGCAGCTATCCCGGCGGGCGGACCGAGCCGAACCCGTTCTGCGGCCTGCTGGCCGCCGTGCCCGCCGATGGCTGCACCCTCGAGCAGCAGCCGTCGCTGATCAACCTCACGATGACCGCGTGGAGCAAGCTGTTTCGCCGGGAATACCTGTGCGGACTCGGCGTGCGGTTCGCCGACGGCATCCACGAGGACATCCTGGTCAGCTGCGCGGCGCTGCTGGAGGCCCGGGTCATCGCCGCGATCGACCAGGTCTGCTACCAGTACCGGCGGGGGCGAACGGGCTCGGCCATGGCTACGACGAGCCACGCGCACTTGGCGGTGTTCGACTCCTACAGGCGCGTCTTCGAGTTGCTCGCCGCGCGGGACGCCGCGGGCGCGCCGGCTAGTCCCGAGCTCCGTTCGGCGATCTTCGAGCGGGCTATCTGGCATTACGCCGCGGTGCTCGAGACCACCGGTCCCGGCATCGGACGGGTCGGGCTGCCCGGCCTGGTACCGCGCGAGGAGCGGGCGCGCTTCTTCCGGCGCATGCACGAGGACTTCGCCGCGTACCGGCCGGCCGGCTACCAGCATCCAGCCGGCCCGCGCGGCGCCAAGCTCAGGCTCGTCGAGCGCGGCGCGTACCGTACGTATTCGCTGCTGGAGCCGCTGAACCAGGCTCGGGTCGCGCTCCGCAACCGCGTGTCCGGTCAGCGCTCCCGCGAGCCGGGGCGGACCAGGCCCGACTCATAGGCCAGGACCACCGCTTGGGTCCGGTCGCGCAGTCCGAGCTTGTGCAGCACCCGGCTGACGTGCGTCTTGACAGTCTCCTCGGTTACCACGAGCCGGCGGGCGATCTCCGGGTTGGACAGCCCCTCGGCCAGCAGCCGGAGCACTTCGGTCTCGCGCGGCGTCAGTTGGCCGACCGCTGTTACCGGGTCGCCGGCGGCCATCGGCCGGAGCCGGGCGAACTCGCTGATCAGCCGGCGGGTGACGGCCGGCGCTAGCAAGGCCTCCCCGGCGGCGACCACGCGCACGGCGTCGAACAGCCGCTCGGCGGTGACGTCCTTGAGCAGGAAGCCGCTCGCGCCGGCGCGCAGGGCATCGTAGACGTACTCGTCCAGGTCGAAGGTGGTCAGGATGATGATGCGCGGGGCGCCGGCTCCGGCGGTCAGCTGCCTGGTGGCCGCGATGCCGTCGGTCCCTGGCATCCTGACGTCCATCAGGACGACGTCCGGACGCAGTTCGCGGCTCATTCGCACCGCCTCTGCTCCGTCGGCCGCTGTGCCGAGCACCGTGAAGTCCGTCTGGGTATCGAGCAGCGCGGCGAAACCGGTGCGAACCACCTGGTGGTCGTCGGCAACGAGGATTCGCACTGGCGGGGCTGGATCGTTCACTGAACCGCCTCGATCTTGGCCGGTAGCGTGGCCTGGACGAGGAAGCCGCCACCGGGCGCCGCGCCGGTGTGGAGGTCACCGCCGACTGCGCTAGCCCGTTCCCGCATGCCAAGCAAGCCATGCCCGCCCGCGAACTGGACGGACCCCGCGGGCGGTCCGGGCCCGTTGTCGCGGATGCTGAGGTGCAGCGCATCGTCGGTGAAGTGCATCTCGACGTCGACAGCGGCACCAGGTGCGTGCCGCCGCGCGTTGGTCAGGGCCTCCTGCACGATGCGGTAGGCGGCGAGCTCGACGCCGGGATCCAGGGCCGTCAGCCAGCCGCTGACGATGAGCCTCGCCCCGGTCCCCGAGATTTCCCTGGCCTCGTCGAGCAGCTCGTTGAGCTGTGCTAGGCCAGGCTGGGGCTGGCGACTCGCCATCGTCTCTCCGCTGTCCTCGCGCAGCACGCCGAGCAGCCGCCGCATTTCGGTTAGCGCGGCCCTGGCCGTGTCACCGATCGCCGACAGTCGCTGCGCCCCGGCGGCTGGCATGCCCGGGGTAGCGAGCCGGGCCGTCTCGGCCTGCACCGCAATCATTGACACGTGGTGCGCGACCACATCGTGCAGCTCGCGGGAGATCCGCGCGCGCTCACCGCGCGCGGTGTTCTCCAGCAGTGTCTCGGCAAAGGCCTCGGTTGCAACGGTGTGCTGCACGGCCACGCTGCGGGACCGCAGCGCCGCGCCAGCGCAGCCGGCCGCGGGACCGAGAGCGGCCGCGAGGATGGCGAGATCCGCCTCGCCCGGCCAGGCTGGCGGCGTCAGCTGAGGTCCCGGGTTGGCCAGCGCCAGCGCGACGAACGGCAGCGTGAGGCACGCGGCCAGCAGTTGCGGACCGTAACGGCCCGCCCGGTACAGGACGATCAGTTGCGCGGCGAGCGCGGCCATCGGCAGCATCCGGAAGGCAACGAGCGACAGGAAGTTGGCCGCGCAGATGATCAGCGCGGCGGCCGCGGGTCGTTGCCAGAAGAAGCCGAGTGGCAATGTGCCAAGCAGGCTGGGCAGCACGATCACGATCGATCCAAGCGGCCAGTCGGATGCGACCAGCAGCCCGCCCGTGCCGCTGGCGTGCTGGCTCACCGCTACCCAGACCGCCTGGCCAGCCGCGAGTACGGCGAGTGCTCCCGCCGTAGCGACAGGTGCACGGCGATCAGCGGCCAGCCGCCGTCCGGCGGCAAGGAGTTGGCTGCCCCAGTCGGCTACCGCGCCCATGCTTCATTGTGGCCAGTCTCGGCTGCGATCGCGTCCCCCGCTGCGCGCATGATGCGATCACCCGCGCGGGGGATGGCCGGGCCCACGGTGTCCCTCGCCGCGGTGGCGGCCAAGTGTCTTCCCTGGCGTGACGACGCGGCGAGCCCGCGTCCGTACCGTTCCTGGCATGGAAGCAACGATCGAAGTCACCGGCCTACGCAAGCGGTTCGGCTCCGTACTGGCCCTGGATGGCATGTCGTTCGTCGTGCAGTCAGGCAAGGTCACCGGGTTCGTCGGGCCGAACGGCGCCGGGAAGTCGACCACGATGCGGGTGATCCTCGGTCTGGATGCACCCGACCACGGCATGGCGCTCGTCGACGGCCAGCCGTATGCCAAACTGCGACGTCCGCTGAGCCACATCGGTGCGCTGCTGGATGCGGGCGCTCTGCAGCCTGGCCGCACTGCCCGGAACCATCTGCTGTGGCTAGCCCACTCCCAGGGCCTGACCGGCAGCCGAGTCGACGAGGTAGTCGAACAGGCCGGCCTGGTGTCCGTCGCCCGCCGCAAGGCGGGCGGTTACTCGCTCGGCATGCGGCAACGTCTCGGCATCGCCGCAGCGATGCTCGGCGACCCGCCCATCCTGATGCTGGACGAACCGTTCAACGGACTGGACCCCGAGGGCATCGTATGGATGCGCGGATTCCTGCGATCGCTGGCCGGACAGGGCCGGGCCGTGCTGGTGTCCAGCCACCTGATGAGCGAACTGCAGGACACCGCCGACCACCTTCTCGTTGTCGGCCGCGGGAAGGTCATCGCGGACACCGCCGTGGCCGAGCTGATAGCGGCCGCCTCCGGTGACCGGGTCACGCTGCGCACTGCCGCACGGTCGGCGGCGATGACCGCGCTGTCGCATGCCGGGGCCATGGTGGCCGTCACCGATCGCGACACGCTGGCGGTCGGCGGCCTGCCAGCAGGGCGGGTCGTCGCCCTGCTGACCGAGGCCGGGATCGGGTTCTCCGAGGTCTCGGCGCACCGCGCCAGCCTGGAAGAGGCCTACATGGAGATGACCAGGGACGCGGTCGAGTTCCGCGCCCAGCCTGCTGCGCGCCCAGGCGAAGACCCCGATGGCCGGACCCCAGACAGGGAGCCAACGCTGTGACCACCATCGCCCCCTACCGCGCCCCGCACCAAGCGGGGCGCGACGGCTTCTGGCAGCTCGTGCACGCCGAGTGGACCAAGTTCAGGACCGTGCGCGGCTGGGTCATTGCCGTCAT
>JASHSO010000498.1 GCA_030038715.1 Streptosporangiaceae bacterium | reverse complement strand
TGCCCGCCATGGCCGTCACGCTGGCCATCTTCGCCGCCACTCAGGTTGCCATGCCGCTGTGGGTCCGCCCGCACCTCATCCCGCCCGATCGGACTTTCGTCGCCGGCCCGTCGTTCGTCGCGTCTGCGGGGGGTGAACCTCGGCAACCTGACCGCCACTCAAGTCCCCGGCCGGCCCGGCGCCTGGATCCTCTCCAGCGGAGCCGTCAACGCCGCGAGGCAACGTGTCAGCACGGTCCCGGCCCCTTGCGTGCCACCGCCGCCGGCTCGGCCGCCGTCCAACCTGACTTGCCGGACCACGAGGGCGGAGCTGCCATAGCAGGCGTCGGCGCCAGGTCCGAGAGTTCAGTGCCGCTACTCCGCCATCCACACCAGGACCATGCCAGTGGCGGACTGAGTGGCTCCCTACGTGCCAGACCCGGCCCCTGCAGCTCGCCCCGCGGATGCAGCTGAGCATGTCAGAGCCGGCTCTTGTCACATCGACATGCGGTCGCGTGTCGTATACGAGGGAACATGAATCCAGGGTCGTGACGAGAGGAGTGCGAGATGGCTCGCATTGCAGGAGTTCCGAGCAGCAAGGCCTCTCTGATGGTGAAAGCGGCGTACCGATTCGGACCCAGGATGATGAAGAAGCTGACGGGACGCGCCCCACAGAGCGGCAGCGGGATCGAGCCGTTCGAGATCTGGGCGTACCAGCCCAAGATGATGCTGGGCATGGGCAGGTTCAACCAGGCGGTCCGAAAGGGCAGCAGCGTAGATGAGCGCCTCAAGAACCTGATCGAACTGAAGGGCGCGCAGATGATTGGCTGCGAGTACTGCGTCGATCTCGGCTCACAGATCTGCCGGAACTCCGGCCTGCGCGACGAAGAGCTACTCGCGCTGCCCAAATACCGCTCCAGCGGCCTGTTCACTGATCGCGAGAAGGTCGCCCTCGACTACACGGTCGCTGTCATGCGCACGCCGGTCGAGGTGACAGACGAGCTGTTCGCCCGGATGAAGGAGCACTTCACGGAGAAGCAGATGGTTGAGATCACCGCTCATCTGACGCTCGTGAATCTCGATCGATTTAACGCCGCCTTCGGAATAGGCGCAGCCGGCTTCAGCGAGGGGATGGTCTGCCTGCTGCCTGACCGCCCAATGTCACCGGCGGAACCTGCTTCTGAGGGAACCGTCTCGGCCGTCCGGAACGCCACTAGCTCCTAGCGAGCGGGTGCTGCCCCTCGTGTTTGGGGGACGGCTGTCGTACGGTGGCCTTCATGGCCGACTCTGTTCGCGTGATGCTTGAGCAGGGGAAGAAGAAGCGGGTCGTGGCCTGCGCGTTCGACTGGCCGGGCTGGGACCGGAGCGCCAAGATCGGTCAGGACGTACTCGGGGTCCTCGCCGCATATCGGCCCCGCTACGCCAAGGTTGCCGAGCTGGCCGGATTCGGCGCCCAGTTCGCTGCCGCAGGCGAGTTCGAGGTGGTAGAGCGGCTCGATGGGATTGGGATGACCGACTTCTACGGCCTGTCGGGCAGGGCGGCGGCTCCCGAGAACGATCCCATGACCGACACCGAGTGCGAGCGGAAGATCGCGTTGCTCCGGGCCTCCTGGAGTACCTTCGACGACTTCGCCGCCCGCGTTTCGGCTGAGCTTCGGAAGGGACCGCGCGGCGGCGGCTGGGAAAAGGATCGGATCATCCGCCACGTCAACGGCGCGGAGATCGACGAGTTCGCGCCGAAGGTTGGCGTGCAGGTTCCGCTGGAGACCAGGGACGACCCGGCGGCCCTTCGCGCTTACCGAGATGCGTTCGTCGGCGGGATTCGCGAACACCACCTCCGCGGCGAGTCGGCGCGAACATGGCCGCTGCAGTTCCTGATCCGACGTTGTGCCTGGCACATGCTCGACCACGCCTGGGAGCTGGAGGACCGGGACCTGACGTATGCGCCCGCCTAATGTCGTGCGCGTCTGCGGAGCGTTCGTCCATGACTCGCACGTCGCGGTTAAGCGACCCTTTCGGAGCGCCCGGTGCTGGTGCACACGGTTCGGGGTGCTTGCGTAGATCGAGGTAAACCGCGCGGCTGGTTGCCGCGTCGAGTCAGTACCCTGGCCGCGCGGCGCGGGCCCGGCCCCCGGGGTTTTGTGCCGCGCGGCGCGGGGCTGCCACCGGCTGGAGTGGTCCCGGCTCCATCCACCGCTGTGAGTTCGCTACCCCGTCTCGCCCCACCACTGCTAACGTTCGCCTCGCTCACGGTTGCTGAAGGAACATGCGCTTCTCCGTTGTGAGATGTGGTGCCCACGAAAGGCGCTCAGCTGCCGCGAAGCGGAGGTACTCGCGAAGTGCATCGCGCATGGCCTCGACGAATCCATCTGCGCGGAGCGGCACGAAGCCGTCCTCCCACCAGATGTCGTGGACATGCACGACGCCTTCCTCTCGCTCGATGCGCGGCTCGAACCGCCCGACGAACCGATCGCCGAAGATGATCGGGAGCACGTAATAGCCCCAGCGGCGCTTCGCCGGCGAGAAGAATCCCTCCCATACATAGTCGAAGCCAAACAGACTGGCGAGCAAGGCGGTGTCCCACAGCAGCGAGTCAA
Organism: Streptosporangiaceae bacterium; assembly: GCA_030038715.1. Lineage (GTDB taxonomy): Bacteria > Actinomycetota > Actinomycetes > Streptosporangiales > Streptosporangiaceae > JAJYUU01. Next base: position 4,016 of record JASHSO010000498.1, on the reverse strand, counting down.
ACGGGGCAATAAAGGCCACCGAGGCGGACCGCTGCCTTGGCGCCTCGAGCAGCACGAGTTCCTCGCTAGGAACGAAGCGCTTGCTGCGGACGCCCTCGACCTCGACGGGCACGAGCGCGCCGGTCTCGACCAGCTCCGCGTGCAGCGCCTTGCGCACATCCGGGTTGGCGATGCGGGCGAAGGTGCCGCCTGCACCGCCCGCGCCAAGCAGGCCGTGGGCGCGGTACCGCGACAGCAGTTTGTGCCGGAGTTGCTCCCGTTTCGGCACCTCATGCGCGAGCACATCGGCCGGAAGTAGCCGCTCGAGCAGGTCGTAGTACCGAAGGCTGCCCTCGCGCCGAGCGAGGCCGATCTCACCCGCGACGGTGTAAGCCTCGAGCACAGAGCGCACGGCATTCTCCGGCATCCCAAACCAGTTCTTCGTCGCGCCGCTCTCCCGCTCGAAGTCGGCTGACGACAGCGGGCCTTCCGCCCGAATCCGCGCGAGCACGCGCTCGGCCACCGCCGCATTGTCGATGAGTGCCCGTGCGTGAAAGTTGGGCCCCTTACGTCCGCCGTTCACGCGGTACCAGGGGAACTCGCTCGCCGGAATAAACGACAGCGCCTTGTTGGTCGTCTCGAAAATCTCACGGCGTTCGTACAGCTCGTCGCACCAGGCAGGCTCGTAGTCGGCGACGCGGGCGTGCAGCACGATGTCGTGGTTCCGTCCAGCAACCCCGATCGGGTCGAACTGGATCGAGCCAAACCGGTAGAGGACTTCGAGCACCCCGCGGGGCCCTCCGGCAACGGACCGAGCGGGCGCCAGGAAGTGACGCGTCAGGAGAAAGGAACGCGCCGCCTCGGCACTGACCTTCACCTAGAGGACATTACCGGATGAACACTGACTTGGCGGTCGCTGCTTGCTGAGGAGCCCCCAGAAGCATTACGAGCTGATTAGCAGCCCATAGGTCGTCGCCATCAGTCGGCGCTACAGATGGTCCGACAGCCACGCATGTACCTCGGGTACGCGATTCTGAATGAGGGTCAGGTGCCCATCGTCGTCGGAAAGCCGGGCCTGAACGCCGGGAACGTGCGCTGCGAGCCACTCGCCGTGACCGAATGGAACGAACATGTCCTGCTTGCCGTGCAGCAGCAGCACTGGGATAGCGATGTCAGAGAGCTCGAATCCCCAGGGCCGGAGCAGGCAGTTGTCATCCCACCATCCCTGACTGCCCGGCGCCAGGCCGTCCTTCATAGCGGACGCCAGGAACTCGGCCAGCTCACCGTGCAGGACCGCGGCATCTGCCGGCGTGAGGAGTGACTTCATCCCACTGGCCAGATCGTCCGGCGATGCGGCGAGGAACTGTTCCCGGTCGCTGTCCGTCTTCGTCCTGGCCGCGGCCTCGTCGGCGAACAACAGGCGGGTGTCATCGACATTGTCCTGGCCCATGCCGGCGAAGTAGTCCAAGCCATCGGCGTCGAACGGCGCAAGCGAGGCCAGCGAAGCCACGGCCGTCACTAGGTCCGGGAGCAGGGCTGCGCACGCGAGTACATGCGGGCCACCGCCCGAGATGCCCCACATGGCAAGGCGGTCGATGCCGATCTGAGCGCAGATCGCTCGGACGTCGTCGGCGCAGTCGGCCACGGTCCGCCCTGGCCGAGGCGAGGATTCCCCGTAGCCGGGCCGGTCGTAGCTGATCAGCCGGAGCCCGCGTTCGGCGGCATCGCGAGCGTGCGGGCCGTAAAGATGCCTGGAGTTTGGGGTGCCCCCGTGGACCAGGACCGGCCTCCCAACTGGATCACCGCCCTCTTCGACAGCCAGCGCCCGACCGTCCGGCGTGCGAACTGTGTGCTGCACCTACGTCTCCTTGGCCGCGCAACGTTGGTCTGTGCGGTCAGCCTACGACGACGCAGACCAGCCAGCACGCTTCCCGGCGCGATACTCCACTCAGTTACGCGCCTCTCGAGCCTGGCCGATCGCCGGCACCGTGCCGGTATCCGGCGCAGACGTTCTCCGACCCAGGCGAAGCCGTGCGAACCGCCAGCGTGGTGCTGACGCTCTTGCCGACGGCCGACGTCGTCACGGAAGTGATGATGGGTGCGGGCGTGATCGACGCGATGAGTCCGGGCGAGGTCTGGGCCCAGATGGGGACCATCGGGATCGAGGAGGTGCGACAACTGGGCGAGGAGGTACAGGCCCGTCGCCCCGACGTCCTGTTCGTCGATGCGCCCGTGTCAGGCAGCCGGGCACCGGCCGAGTCCGGGGAACTGGTAATCCTTGCGTCGGGGCCCGACAGCTCCAGGGCGCTCGTCGACCCTGTCTTCGACGCGCTCGGCCGTCGCACGCTGTGGCTGGGGCCTGCCGGCGCCGGCTCCCGAATGAAGCTGGTCTTGAGCACATGGCTCGCGTTCGAAGTCGAGGCGGCGGCTGAGGCTTTGGCTCTGGCGCGGCACTGGCAAGTCCCCGACGAGGCGCTAGTGGCGCTGTCAGAGGGAGTCCCCTGGTGTCACCATACGCGGCGAGCAAGCTAGCCAAGATGCAGGTCGGTGACGACAGCCCAGACTTTGCCCTGGACCTTGCGCTCAAGGACCTGCTTGGGCAGCGCCAGCCGGCCCAAACCGGTAGGCCGACGAGGTGGTGGCCTCATCGAGGTCGTCGCATCGGCGCAGGAGGGTGCCGCCGGATTCGCGGGCAGGACCCGAGTCCACCTGCACACAATTCGAGGTCGGTGCTGACCGGCGGGGCTGTCCTCGCACCGCACCCAAACGCGAGCCCGGGCAGCGTGGAGGCCATCAGGTGCGGCCAGCCCTAGTGGCGCATGAGGCAGAACTCGTTGCCTTCAGGATCCGCGAGCGTCACCCAGCGCGAGTGCTCGGCCAGCACGCGCGCGCCGAGCCGGGTCAGGCGCTGTACCTCTTCCTCAACGTCGTCGCACGCCAGGTCGAGGTGCATCCGGTTCTTCAGCTCTTTTAATTCGGGAACGAGCTGGAAAAACAGCCGCGGCGCTCCAGCAGTGGCCGGTTCGACCAACACATTGGGATCGTCCTCCGGGCTGGCGATGCCGAGTGAGCGCAGCCGTGCAAGCTCTGCGTCGTCATACGGAGCGACGTCGTAGCCGTCCAGAGCGGCAGCCCAGAACCGGGCGATCGACGCAGGGTGCCGCGCATCGACAGTCACGTCACGGATTCTGGCCACGCGTCAACCTCCGGCCGGCGAGTCGGGGTCTGAAAGACTCGGTCCCGATGCGTAGTGCCATGGCTCGACTCTGGAGGGTTCACTTGTTGCTGTCCACCCGATTAACGAGGCTGGCGTGCAACTTCGGGGCGCTAGCCTGCTGGAGTGACCGACAGATCCGCAGGCGCGCCAGGCCCGGGCAAGCTGCTCGTCGTGTGCGGCCCGTCCGGGGTCGGCAAGACCACCTCGCTCGCGCGGCTTCGGGCACGTGACCCGTCGGTGTGGATCTCGGTCTCGGTGACGACGCGCAGTCCCCGGCCGGCGGAGATCGATGGCGTGCACTACAGGTTCGTGGACGACGGGGCATTCGATCGCCTGGTAGCCCAGGGCGAGCTGCTCGAGTGGGCGGAATACGCCGGTCACCGCTACGGCACGCCTCGCCATCCCGTCCTCGACCGGCTAGCCGTCGGTGGCCAGGTCGCGCTCGACCTCAACCCGCGCGGCGCCCGCCAGGTACGCGCTGCTTTGCCGCAGGCGAGGCTGGTGTTTCTCGCACCGCCGAGCTGGGAGGACCTGGTGCGGAGACTGACCAGCCGAGGGACCGACCCCCCCGACGTCATCCGGCGTCGGCTTGCCGAGGCGCGTGCCGAACTGGCGGCGGCCGAGTCCGACTTCGAACTGATCTTGGTCAACGACTCGGTCGAGAAGGTTGTCGCCCGGCTGCAGGACCTACTGGCCGAGCGCTGGTCCGGCAGGCTGCCGTCCGACCAGCCGGAACAGCCGCAGTCCGTTGTCCCATAGCACCGCTCGCAGCCAGTCATCGCCAAGCCCGAGCTTGACCAGCCCGCTGACCTGGGCCGCG
>JASHSO010000497.1 GCA_030038715.1 Streptosporangiaceae bacterium | reverse complement strand
GCGGGTGAGCTCGGCATCTGCGGCGTCCCAGTCGCCGGCCATGAGCAGCGCTTGGGCAAGGTTTGCGGTCGCGAAGGCCACTAGCACACGCGCGCCGGCCTGACGCCCGTGCGCAGCGGCGGCGCGCGCTGCCTCAGCGGCGGCACCCGGCTTGCTGTCGGCGAGCGCGTCCGCCAGGTTCAACAGCGCGACGCCCGCGCGCGTGTTGTGACCGGCCTCGGCGGCGATCCGGGCGGCCTCCCTGAAGTAGGCCGCTGCCTGAGCCCGCCGCTCCTTCGTGCGGTGCCAGGTGCCGCGAACAGTCAGCAGGTTGGCAAGCTCCGCGTCGGGGACGCCGAGTGCCTGGCCCAGGGCCAGGGCTTCGGCGGTGAGCCGGTCAGCCTCAGGAGAGCCCGCGAACACTTCCAGGCTCGCCAGCCGGGACAGGGCGGTGACGGTGTCGGCGTCAGGGTCTACCCGCAGCACCTCCAGCGCGGCAGTGAGCTGTTCGCGTGCCTCGCCAAGCCGACCCTGCTGGCTCAGCGCATTCGCCGCCGCCGCCTGCGCGCGCGCCGCCGCCCGCACCTGGCCATGCTGCTGGCGGAGCTCGCGGGCCCGGTCGGCATATTCCACGGCGCGGTCGAAGTCGGCGGCGATGTGGGCGGCGTCGGCGGCGTTCTCCCACAGCACGTCCGCTGGCAGATGGCCCGCAGCCTGATCATCGGCAGCAAGCTCGTCTCCGCCAGGCTCACCCGGCGAGCTCAAGCCGGCTGCCGAAGCATAGCTGGCCGCGGCGGCCGCGGGTGCGCCAGCCCGGGCTGCTCGCTCGGCGGCCCGCACCAGGGCACTGATGGCCTGGTCGCGGATCTGCGCGACATCGGGGTCGTCGGGGACCGCGTCCAGGGCGTCCCGGTAGTGCCGGGCGATCACGTCGCCGACCTCCTCGCCCTCGCCGGCGTACGCGGACCTCAGGTGCGCGGCAACCGCGAGGTGGCGTGCCTTGCGGTCGCGCCGGGACAGGGTGTCGTAGGCGACGTGGCGCAGCATGTTCTGCGCGAAGCCATAGCTGCCCTTCTCCGGGGACAGCGGGTCGGCAGACACGGTGAGCACCTCGCGGCGGACTAGCTCGGCCAGCCCGGCCCGCACCGTCGGCTCGTCTTGCCCGGAGACGGCGGCCAGCGCCTCGGCAGAGAACGGGGTGCCGAGCACCGCGGCGTCTGCGGCCAGCCTGCGCGCCGCCGCGTCGAGGGCGTCCAGCCGCGCGGCGAGCAGGGCGTGCAGGCTGTCTGGTACCGCCAGCTCGCCGATGTCGCCGACGAGCTGATACACCCCGTCGCGGGGCTGCACGATGTCGCGGTCAATCAGGGCGCGCACGGTTTCGACCGCGAACAGCGGGATGCCCTGCGCCTGCGCGGTGATCCTCGCCCGCACGGCCGCCGGCATGCCTGGCACCAGCGCCTCGACCAGCTCGTCCATCGACGCCGCGTCCAGCGGGTCCAGGGTGAGAGTGATCCGGTTCCGGCCTGCACCCATTCCGGGGCGGGCCTGTCCCAGCTCGGACCGGGCGAGCACCAGCACGAAGACCGGAAGCTCGCGGACCCAGTCCATCAGATGGTCCAGGAAGTCCAGCAGCCCGGCGTCGGCGTACTGGGCGTCCTCCACCAGCAGGACGACCGGTGCCTGCACAGCGAGCCGCTCGAAGAACAGCCGCCACCCGGCGAATAGCTCGTCCCTGGTGAGCGTCGCGCCGGTATCGCGCTCGGCGGTCACGCCCAGCAGCCGGCCCAGCCGCACCCCCACATACGCTCGCTCAGCCGGGTCCGATACGAACCGGTCCAGGCCCGCCGCGAGCTTTGCCGCGGCCACCTCGGCCGGGTCGTCCTCGGCGATCTCCAGCCGCTGGCGGACCATCTGGGCCAGCGCCCACAGTGCGACCCCGTCCCCGTAGGACAGGCACCGGCCGCGGTGCCACCACACCGGGCCGGCCAGCCCGTCGGTGTACTTCTCGAACTCCCAGCCCAGCCGCGACTTGCCCACCCCGGCGGGCCCCGATACCAGCACCAGCCGCGGCACCCGCCGTTCCGCCGCCGCGTGGAACAACTCGCGCACCGTGCGTAGCTCGGCGTCCCGGCCTACCAGCGGTGCCTCCAGCCCGTCTATCCGCTGCGCCCCGCCCACCGCCGACAGCACCCTGATGGCCCGCCACAACGGGGCCGGCTCGGCCTTCCCCCTCAGCACGTGCTCGCCGGCATCGGCGAAGCTGACGGCCGCCTCGGCCAGCCGACGGGTAGCCAGGTCGACCAGCAGCTGGCCGGGCGGCGCCGCCGACTGCACCCGCGAGGCGGTGTTCACCGCGTCCCCGGCGACCATCCCCTCTCGCTCGGCGCCGATAGTGACCGCCACCTCGCCAGTCACCACACCCGCCCGCGCCGCCAGCTCCGGCGCCCCCGCTTCGCTTCCCAGCTGCGCCACCGCGTCGACCAGGTCAAGCCCGGCCCGCACCGCCCGCTCCGCGTCCCCCTCCGCGGCCACCGGCGTGCCCCACACCGCCATTACCGCGTCCCCGATGAACTTCTCCACCGCCCCGCCGTACCGGCCGATGATCGTGCTGGCAATCTCGAAGTACCGCGACAACAGCTCGCGAACCGCTTCCGGATCCCGTGACTCCGCCAGCGGCGTCGACCCCACCAGGTCGCAGAACAGCACCGAGCACACCCGCCGCTCAGCCACCGGCGCAGCGCCCGAGCCCGGAGCAGCCGCTGATATTTCCGTCGAGCCCGGCTGCACCGCCGTACTTGCGGCGCCCAGCAGCGAGTGCCCGCAAGAACCGCAAAAGCGCTTCCCCGCCGTCACCGGCTCACCGCAGGCCGGGCACCAGCCTGCCGGCGCGCCGCAGTCTTCACAGAATCGCTTACCCGCCCCCAGCGGCGACCCACACCGCCCGCACCGCTCCATGAGGCAACTGTGACCGCTCGGAGATCATCCCCGCAAGAGACTTCGGCCGGTCAGGCCACCAGCTCGGCTTCGCCGGTGAACGCGGCCCACATGGCGGCGTAGCTGCCGCCCCGCTCGAGCAGTTCGTCGTGCGTGCCGGTCTCGGCGACCTCGCCGTCGGCCAGCGCGACGATCCGGTCCGCCTTGGCGGCAGTGGTCAGCCGGTGCGCGACCACAATCGTGGTGCGGCGCGCCGCGAGCTGGTCGGTCGCCCGGTTGACCTCCGCCTCGGCTGCCAGGTCGAGTGCAGCCGTGGCCTCGTCCAGCAGCAGGATCGCCGGGTCCACGAGGTACGCACGAGCCAGCGCGATGAGCTGGCGCTGCCCGGCTGCCAGGTTGCGGCCGCGCTCAGTTACCTCGTGCAGGAAGCCGCCAGGTAGTCGCGAGATCATCTCGATCGCGCCGACACCCCGGGCCGCCGCCTCGACCTCGGCGTCAGTCGCGTTCGGCCTCCCGTAGGCGATCGCGTCGCGCACGGTGCCGGCGAACAGATACGGTTCCTGCGGCACCAAGCCGAGCTGCTGCCGGTAAGCCGGCAAGTCGAAGTCACGCACGTCTGTGCCGTCTATCAGCACGCTGCCCGAGCTCACGTCGTAGAACCTCGCGATGAGCTTCACGAGCGTGGACTTGCCCGCACCGGTTTGGCCAACCAGTGCGACGGTCTCGCCTGGCGCTATCGACAGGCTGACGCCGCGGATCGCCTCAGTGCGCTGCCCGGCGTAGCCGAAGTGCACGTTGCGCAGCTCGATCTTGCCGTTGAGTCGGCCAGGCGCGACCGGGTTGGCTGCCTGCGGGGTACTCGTCGGGGTGCGCAGCAGGGCCTTGATCCGCTGAAGGCCGACATTGGCCTGCTGGTAGCCGTCGAACACCTGCGACATCTGCTGGATCGGCGAGAACAGCTGGTCTATATAGAGCAGGTACGCGATCAGGCCGCCCGAGGTAAGCACGCCGCTGTGCATCTCCGCGGCGCCGACCAGCAGGATGACCGCGCCGCCGAGGGTGGACAGGGCCTGGACGAACGGGAAGTAGACGGCGATCATCCGCTGCGCCCGCAGCCGGGACTTCCGGTACGCGCCGGACAGCCCGGCGAACCTGTCGGAGTTGACCTGCTCGCGCCGGTAGGCCTGGGCGACTCGCAGGCCCGCCACGTTCTCCTGCAGGTCAGCGTTGACCACGCTGACCTTCTCCCTGGCCTCGCTGTAGGCCTTCGACGACCTGGACCGGAAGATCACCGTCGCCGCGATCAGCACCGGCACGAACAGCGCGAGGGTGAGCCCCAAGCGCACGTTGATGACCACCATCACGATCAGCACGACGAAGAACGTGAGCACCGAGTTGACCATCGTGATGAGCCCGGTCTGGAAGAACGACGACAGCGCGTCCACGTCCGTCGTCATCCTGGTCATGATCCGGCCGGTCAGCTCGCGCTCGTAGAAGTCCAGCCCGAGCCGCTGCAACTGGGCGAAGATCTTCACCCGCAGCGTGTACAGCAACCGCTCGCCGTTGCGCCCGACGACTATTGTCTGCGCCCAGTTCACCCACCAGTCGGCCAGAACGATACCCAGGCCGACCACGGACAGGATCGCGACGATCTTGAAGACGTGGTACTGGACGCCATGGTCGATGCCGACCTTGACGAGCATCGGCTGGACCGTGCTGAAGACCGCGTCGGTCGCGTCTAGCAGCAGCCCGATGAGCATCGCGATCGCGAACGGCTTCAGCAGCCTGCGCAGCGTGAACTGCGGATCGGGAGCACGGGCGAACGACTGGTCGACGTCGGGCGTGGCGCTGGCGGGCGGCAGGGCAGCCACCTTGGCCAGCAGCTCCGGCGAGGCCGGGATGCCGGCCAGGAAGCCGCCGCCTATCGCGCCTCCGCTCAGTGCCGCGCCGCGCTGGGCCGCGCCGCCCGCGCGT
>JASHSO010000496.1 GCA_030038715.1 Streptosporangiaceae bacterium | reverse complement strand
GCTCTGCCTGATGGCCGACCACGCCCGACCGGGCCGCGTCTTGACGTGGACGAACACGAGCAGGAACATCACCGTGGCCACCACCACCGAGTACCGGAAGTAGGCCGGGTCGGCAGTGGCTATGTCGGGCCGGCGGATCGGCGGTATGTGCACGGCAGCGCCGTTGTAGCCGAGGAAGCCGTGGCCGCCATTGGGGAAGTTCGTTGTGGCCAGCACGATCGAGAACGCCCCTGCCAGCATGAGCGTGATCAGCGCCAGGTACAGGCCCCGCAGCCGCAGCGCGGGAAGCCCGATGACGACACCAGCGGCCATCGTGATCACGCCCGCCTCGAGCAGCACCAGCGGATAGGGCTGCGTTGTGGCGAACAGCAGCCTGGCGGCGACCCAGGCGCCGACGGCGAGCACCGCGATCTGGCCAAGCGACACCAGGCCCACCCGGCCGACCAGCACGCCGAGCCCGAGCGCGACCATTGCGTAGATCACGACCTGGGTCATCGTGTCGACGTAGTACAGGCTCAGCAGCTGCGGGGTCGCGAAGAACACCACCAGCAGCAGCGCCACGATGATGCCAGCCCGCAGCACCGTGCTCCGGCCCGGCCGACGCAGCGGCGAGCGCTGGCGCGCGCTCGCAGTCAGATCAGCGGTGTCGATCACTACGTGTCCTCGCGCGAGCGGGTCATCACCTGGCGACGCGAGAGCAGCAGCAGCGCGACGGCGGCGAGCACGAACGGGGTCATGTCGCTGTAGTTTGTCACCGACGGAATCGGGACCAGCAGGTTCTGGACCAGGCCGACCACGATCGCCGCCACGAACGTGAGCATGATCGAGCGGAGCCTGGCGATCAGCGCCGCGGCTACAGAGGAGATCACCAGGAACGTCAGGGTGGTCGCATCCAGCGCGACCATGTCGGCCAGCAGCAGCCCGGCCACGCCGGCCAGAATGCCGCAGCCGAGCCACGCTGCCGCCTCGACCCGTCGTACCGGGACACCGAGCGTCGCGGTGATCTCGCGGTCGTTGGCCATCGCGCGCATGGCCGTGCCTAGCTTGGTGAAGCGGAGGAACGCCCAGGTCACCACCGTGATCCCGATGCCTACCCCGAGCCCGATCACCTGCGTCCAGTCCACCTGGACCTGGCCGACCGTGAATCCAGAAGAGTCGGTCGGCAGGGTGATCGCGCGCGACTCCCCGCCGCTGGTGGTCCACAGCAGGTCCATCACCCCGAACAAGACCAGCAGCAGGCCCAGCGTGGCCGTTGCCTTGACCAGCGGATCCCGTTTAGCCAGGGCAGGCCCGAATACCAGCCCGTAGGCCAGCGTGACCGCAGCGCTGAACACCACGCACACCAGCCAGCCGAGCCACCCGGGGGTGCCGGCGTTGATCAGGGACCACGCGATCAGAGCGCCCATGGCGCCGACGGCGCCGAACGCCAGGTAAACGACCCCGGTTGCCTGGTAGAGGACCACCATGCCCACCCCTGACAGGGCGTATACCCCGCCCAGGGCGAGGCCGCTCACGATGAACGGCTGGAAGTCCTGCCAGCTCGGCACTCCGGCCTACCTTGGGCGCTCTGATCGCTTCAACAGTCCGGCCTCACTTCGTCGTGGGTTCTTACTGCCTTATGGCTCCTTACTGCACGGTCTTGGCGGTACCCGCGAGCTTGCGGTAAGCGGCGATCTGCGGGTCGACCGACGAGATGAGCGTGCAGCCTTGCACTGTCACCATCTTGCCGTTGTCGGGCGTGACCGTGTAGTCCTCGTTGTTGGGTATGTGCATCGAGTAGTTGCCGTAGGTCCACAGCTGGCAGTTCATGCCGGTGTTGAAATTCGTCACCGCCTTGAACGCAGCGTTCACGCTGGCCACGGTGTACGGCCCTGTGATCGTCTCCAGCGCGTGCACGGCGATCTCGGCCTCGGTGAATCCCATCTGGCTGAAGCTGCCGATGCCGCCGCTGACCTTATTCGGGCCACTCGTGCCGTACTGCTGGTAGATGGCCTTGTAGAGCTTCATCGTCGTGGTGTTGGTGACGTCCGGCGGCGTCAACTCGGCATTGACGAACAGCTTGTGGTCCCATTTCGCCCCGAGCGATGTTGCCAGGTAGTCGGTGTTGCACGGCGTCGAGCAACCCCACAGCTTCACCTTGTCCTCCAGGCCGAGCTTCTGGGCAGCCTGCAGGATCACCAGCGCCTCCGGCGGGGTGAAGTTGAGCACCACCGCGCCGTTCGGCCCCGCGTCGTCGACTTCCTTGATCGCCACCGCGTCGGCGTCCGAGATCGGTACGGGCTCGGTCAGCTGGACGATCGGCACGTGGGCGGCCTTGGCCAGCGCCGCTGGGCCTGCGGCGATGTATTGCGTGCCAGGGACGTCCGACTGATCAAAGACGATCTTGGAAACGTGCTGTGTCAGCGCATACTGGACGGCTCCGTCGGAGCTGTACCGCGGCCCCATGTTGACGGCCGCGCTGTTGGGCGTCGACCAGCACTGAGGCGCGATGCCCGAGTCGATGATGTCGTACCCGAGCTTCTGCCAGTAGGCGTAGTCGACAGAACACTCGATGATGCTGGTGTTGCCGACGATCCCGACCACGTGATCTGTGTCAACGAGCTGCTTGGCCTCGGCCGCTATCTGCGCGGGGTTGGTCTGCTCGGTTTCGATGTAGTACTTGATCGGATGGCCCTTGATGCCGCCGTTGTCGTTCACGCAGGTGAAGTAGGCGAGGGCCATGTTCGAGATGTCGGTAAAGGAGGTCCCCGGCTCATTAGTGACGATTACCCCGAGTGGTATCGGCGTTCCCGTCGCCTTCACTCCCGCCTTGGTGCCGCAGGACGACGTCTTCACGGCCGTGCTGCTGCTCGTAGGAGTGGAGCTGGGACTAGTGCTGCTGCTGCCGCATCCAGCCATGGCCAGCAGTCCGATTGCCGCGGCTAGCGCCGCAAATGCCCGCGCATGGGGCACAGGTCCTCGCATCCCCACCAAAACCCCACCTCCTGGTGGTGTAAGGCCGAACTGCCCCTGTCAATGCCAGTGAGGCGAGCTCATGCTCGTCCTGCCGCCGCCACGGGGCCTAGGCGGCGACGCGCGAAAGCGAGTACGTGACATTTCGTTAGTCACGAGGGTTGCAAGTTGTCTCGGATGCTAGATGTCGGCCGACACGGAATCAAGGCCCGAACCGCGATCGTGGCCCCAACGAAATGATCTCGTGCCGGTGGCATTGGTCACTGTTTGGGCTAGCTGACCGGCGCAGTCCCGAGTACGCCGCGCACCGCGCCAACGATCTTCGCCTCGTCGGGCAGTACGAATGCCTCCATCGGCTCGCTATACGGGATCGTCGCATCCAGCGCGGTGACCTGCGTCACCGCAGCGCGGAGCGAGGAAAAGCCGCGTTCGGCGATCTCTGCGGCGATAATCGCCGACGCCGAGCCGTGCCGGGTGGCCTGGTCGACGAGCACAACGTGGCCGGTCTTGGCCACCGAGGCCAGGATCGTGTCGGTGTCCAGCGGCTGGATCGTACGCGGATCTACGACCTCGGCGTCGATGCCCTCCGCGGCCAGCGCCGCGGCGGCTGCCAGGGCCTTGCCGACCATCCAGCCGGTGGCGACGATCGTCACGTCGCCGCCGGTCCGCCGGATTGCCGCCTGGCCGAATGGGACCAGGTACTCGCCCTCGGGCACCTCGCCGGGCTCAAGCGTGAGCAGGTAGTGGTGGAAGAAGCAGACCGGGTTGTCGTCCCTGATCGCGGTGGCCATCAGGCCCTTGGCGTCAGCGGGCGTGGCCGGCAATGCGACCTTCAGTCCAGGCACGCCGGTGAACATGGCGTAGATGGACCCGGTGTGCTGGCCCGACCAGCCCGCGGTGAACCCGTAGCCGGCTTTGAGTACCAGCGGCACCGTCACCCTGCCGCCGCTCATGTACCGCATCCTCGGTGCCTCATTCACTACCTGGTCCATCGCCACCAGCATGAACTCGGCCATGTAGAGCTCGACCACTGGCCGGTATCCGGCTAGCGCGGCACCGACTGCCATACCGATCTCGGCAGTCTCCGAGATCGGAGTGACCCGTACCCGGTCGTGGCCGAATGCCTGGACGAACTCGTCGTTCTCGGTCGTGGCGATGTTCTGCCCGTAATAGAGCACGGTGTCGTCTCGCGCCATCTCGAGCCGGATGGCCTCGTTGATCGCCGCGATGTAGGGGAGTTCCCTGGCCATGGCTTCCGCCTCCTGTCAGGCGTAGACGTAGTTGAGCGCGGCATCGGCGGCCGGATACGGGCTGGCCAGGGCAAAGTCGACGGCGGCCTGCATCTCCTCGCGGACCTGCGCGCCGATCTGGTCGGCCTGGTCAGGCGCGAGTACGCCGTCGGTAACCAGCCGACCGCGGAACCTTGGCACCGGGTCGTTGCGTTTGGCAGCCTCGAATTCCGCAAGATTGCCGAACACCTCGACCGCCTCGTGCTCAGGGAAATGCAGCGGCACGCCCGGCGGGGCGATGAGGTTGCCGTGCGCGCTAAGTCGGTAGACGAGCGACTCCACGAGCGTCGGGCCCGCTCCGCTGCGGGCTCTTGCCACCGCGTCGGCGACCGTGTCATGCACGCGAACCGGGTCGCCACCGTCCACCGTCACGCCGGGCATGCTGAACGCCTTGGCCTTGACCGACAGCGGCTCGCCGGCCGCGGCGTTGGCGTCCTCCTGCTCGACCCGGGTGACCACGTTGTAGGAGTTGTTTTCCAGGACGAAGACGATCGGCAGCTTCCACAGCGAGGCGATGTTGAGCGACTCGGAGAACGCGCCCTGCTTGGTGGCTCCGTCGCCGAAGAAACCCAGTACGACTTGGCCCTGGCCGCGGATCTGGGCAGCGTAGGCGGCACCGGTGGCCTGCGGGATGCCCTGCCCGACGATGCCTGATGTGCCGAGGAAGCCGCGCCCCGGGTCGCACAGGTGCATCGAGCCGCCATATCCGCCGCACAGCCCGTCCCGGCGTCCGTAGATCTCGGCCATGATCGCCTTGGGGTCGGTGCCGAGTACGAGGGGATAGCCGTGGCACCGGTAGGTGGTCAATATCTGGTCGCCCTGCTGGATGGCGGCCAGTGAGCCGACGATGGAGGCCTCGGCGCCGTCGGCTAGATGGGTGTGGCCTCGGATCACCCCGGGATGCTCTTCGAACGACCGCTTGACCCGCTCCTCAAACTCGCGGATCCGCAGCATATGACGGTACATCCAGACCAGCTTGGCGTTATCAAGCTCGGTCATCTGCTCCTCCTCGTGCTGAGTTGGCTCGTGTCAGTCTCGGCTCGGGTCCGAAACGGCCTGCCAGGCTTGGCTCTCATCCGGTCACCGCGCGCAGAACCGCTGCTGTCGTGTCGAACGCTCGCGCGAACGCCTGCTCCATCGGCAGCGCCCGCAGCTGCGCCGAGAGCACCTCGACGCCCCACGGGCCTCGATAGCCGGCACTACGGCACGCGCCGATGTAGCCAGGGATGTCGAATTCGCCTTCACCGGGAAGTCGGCGATGGTTCATGGTCTCGTCTCCGAGGTCGGGCATGCTCTCCGTCCACCCGTCGGACAGCTCCACCCAGGTCAGGTACTGCGACGGAACTGTGGCGATGTCGGCCGGCGTGATCCCGAGCTTGGCCATGTGCCAGGTGTCGATGGCCAGTCCGCCATTGGGCTGTGCTGCGCCCCGCACGACCTCGAGCGCAGCTGCCAGGGTTCGAACGTTGGC
>JASHSO010000048.1 GCA_030038715.1 Streptosporangiaceae bacterium | reverse complement strand
GCTTGGTGACCTCGTCCTGCTTGCCGGTCGCGCCGAGGGCGGCGAGGGTGGCGGCCAGCGTGCCGCCGAGCGCAGCGTCCGCATCGTGGGAGCCCTCGGCGGGAACGGGGCCGTCCGTCCCTTCGGTCACTCCGATAATGAGGACGTCAGCGGCGACGCTCGCGGCGGCCTCCTGGCTTGTTGTCACGGAGTTCGTCATCACGCCTGTGAGCCTAGTGCCTGCCAGGTTCTCGGCCGGTGCACGGCCAGAGGCACTCCAAGTAACGCCCGTCATCTGCGGGACGTGACAGCGGTTAATATGACTAGGTCGGTACCCGACTGGAGGAGGCACTGTGAACGCAAGCACGAGCGCGCTGTTCATCGCGGTTCTTCTTGCGTGCGCGGTGGAAGCGGTGGAGGCTACCACGATCGTGCTGGCCGCCGGCACGACCAGAGACTGGCGGTCGGCAAGCAGCGGCGTGGGCGCGGCGCTCGCCGTGCTCGCCGTGGTGGTGGCCGTGCTGGGCCCGGCAGTCTCGGAGATACCGATTCGCGGCCTGCGCGTTGTGGTCGGTGCGCTGCTGCTGGTCTTCGGGCTGCAGTGGGTGCGCAAGGCGATCCTGCGGGCCAGCGGCCACAAGGCGCTGCATGATGAGGACCGGATCTATGCTCAGCAGGTCGCGGCCGCGGCCGGGCAAGAGCGGCAGCGGGCGGCGCTGATACCGGACTGGTATGGGTTCACGCTGGCATTCAAGGGAGTCTTGCTGGAAGGCCTGGAGGTGGTCTTCATCGTGCTGACCTTCGGCAGCAACGCGCGCAACGTCGGGCTCGCCGCGCTGGCCGCCGGCTGCGCCGTGGTGATCGTGGCCGCCGCCGGCTTCGCGGTCAGGGCACCGCTCGCGCGGGTGCCGGAGAACACCATGAAGTTCGTGGTCGGCATCATGCTGACGAGCTTCGGAGTGTTCTGGGGTGCCGAGGGCGCGGGCGCCAACTGGCCTGGTTCCGACGCATCGCTGCTGGTGATCATCCCGGCCATCGCAGCGTTCGCGCTGGGACTGGTCGCCGTGCTGCGGCGGGCGGCCAGTCCGCAACCCGACGCCGCGGGCGTGCAGGCTGTGGCTGCGCAGGGAATGCGCTGACATGGCGGGTAGGCAGGCAGCAGGCACCGACGGGCAGCGGGGCGGCGCCGCACTGGCGCGCTCGGCCGTGGCGAAGAGGACGAAGGCATTCGGGGCCTTCTGGTACGACTTTGTGATCGGCGATGACTGGCTGGTGGCCGTCGGCGTCGTGATCGGGCTCGGCGGCACCTTCGGCTTGCACGAGGCCGGAGTGCCTGCGTGGTGGCTGCTGCCGCTGCTGCTGGTCGCGCTGCTGCCCATCAGCCTGCAGCGGGCGGTCAGCGGGCCTCTGCTTCCTCGGCGTAAACGCGAGCCGCGTACGCCTCCAGCTTCTCCTCGCACTCCGCCAGCGAGCTGACAGCGTCCTGCAGGCCCGCGGCGCCGAAGGCGTCGCGCTCGCGGACTCGCTGCAGCCAGTTGCGCAACTTGACGAGATCGACCTCGTTCTCCTCGAGCTCGGCGAAGCTGAAGTGGTTGTCCGCGTACTCCTTCTCCACCTCTGCGAGGAAGTCCCGGCATTTGTCGACGATCTCCTCGTACTCGTCGTCGCGTGCGGCCTGGAAGGCCGCGCGGATCTCGGACTCGCCTGCCAGCACCGTGCAGGAGAGCAGGGCGGCGGTCCCCGACATGTCGATGATCTCACTGCGCAGCTTGCGGAGCGCCCGTTCGGCAGCCGGGCTTGCAGGCAATGCCGCAGCCGAATTCTGCAGGTAGATCGCCCCGAGGCTCTTGAGCCTGCGCCAGACCGCAGCGCGCAACCTGGTGGGTTCCGACGGTATGCGGTAGACGATCAGCAGCCACCCGCCGTCAGGCGGAGTCTCGCTATCCGGCACGGGACCTATTGTCGCAGCCTGGCAGCGCGGTCGCGCTAGCCGCTACTGCGGGGGCAGCTGGCCAGACTCGGCCTGCCTGCGCTCCTGAGTCGCCCGGCTGACCGCCCTGCCCGGCCAGTGAGCTGTCGTGGTGGGCGGCGGTGCGGCCGGTGGCGCAAGGCCGTTGCTCGCGGTCTGGATGCGATGCATGAGGGCGGCATCGGCGCGCAGCTCCTCGTCGGTGGGGGAGAGCGCGAGCGTGGCAGTCATGATGAACGTCAAGATACTGATCCCGATCACCAGCGGCAGCAAGAAGTTCTCGGCGGTGGCGCCGCCGCCCGTCATGAGCATTCCACTGCCCAGGCCCGGTGGGAACAGGTGCATGGCCGCCATGCCCGTGTAATGCATGCCGCTAACGGCCACGCCCATGATGAGTGAGGCACCGATGGTGGCCCCAAGGCCGGACAGGTTGAGCCCGGCCCACAGCGCCGCGGTCGCGGCCACCACCGCGATGATGATCGACAGCACGAACAGCTCGGGGTTGTAGGTCATGCGCGCCGGCATCCGCATGGCTGCCATGCCCGTGTAGTGCATGCTGGCCACGCCGATCCCGGTGAACGTTCCGGCCAGCAGCAGATTCCGCCAGGTCTGCCGGGCGAAGCCGACGATCATCAAGCCGATGCCGACCACGACGACGGCGATGAACATGCTCGCGATGGTGAGCGGCACGTTGTAGTGGATGACCTCGCCGGGGATGGTGAAGCCCAACATCGCGATGAAGTGCATGACCCAGATGCCGGTAGCGCCGATGGACACCGCGGCAAGCAGCAGCCAGCGGAACCGCGAGGACCCGGAACTGACTCGCGCGCGGCTCGTGCAGCGCAGACCGAGAAAGGCGCCGAGGCACGACATGAGGTATGCGACGACCGGGTTCACCAAGCCGTAGGAGAAGTTGTGCACAGTCAGCATGAGACCGTCCCGGGGGGAGGAATGACAGGAGATTACCTGGCAGGGGATTCGGGCGTCGCTTAGTTGCCCGATCTATCTACGACAAACTTCGCGGCAAGTACCGGTCGATGACGCGGCGGCGTCGGCGGCCGCCGACGTCACGGTCGCTGGCCCGCCCGGACAAGGCCATGCTCGTAGGCGTAAACGACTGCCTGCACTCGGTCGCGGAGGCTGAGCTTAGCCAGCACCCGCCCGACATGGGTCTTGACCGTCGCCTCGGAGACGAACAGGCGCTGGGCTATCTCCTGGTTCGACAGCCCGTGCGCCACATGGGTGAGCACCTCACGCTCCCGCTCGGTTAGCTCGGTGAGCTCGGGTGGCGACGGCGGCTCCTCGCCTGGCAGCAGCGCGGCGAACCTGTCGATGAGGCGCCGGGTGGTGGACGGTGCGACGACCGAGTCGCCGGAGTAGACGGCCCTGATGGCGAATAGCAGTTCCTCGGGCGGTACGTCCTTGAGCAGGAACCCGCTCGCGCCGGCCTTGAGCGCGGCGAAGGCGTATTCGTCCAGGTCGAACGTGGTGAGCATGAGGACACGTGGCAAGTCTCCAGCCAGCCGGATCCGCCGCGTGGCCTCGACGCCGTCCAGCCTGGGCATCCGGGCATCCATCACCATGACGTCGCAGATCTGCTGCCTGGCCAGTTCCACGGCGGCGAAGCCGTCGCCGGCCTCGCCGACGACCTTTATATCTGGCTGCGCGTCGAGGACCATCCGGAATCCGGTCCTGACGAGTTCCTGGTCGTCCACCAGGATGATCCTGATGGGCGGCTCGTCGGTCGACGGACCGGCTGTCATACCGGCTCGGGCTGTGGACAGGGCAGCCGCGCCAGCACGCTGAAGCCACCGCCGGGTAGCGGCCCGGCCTCGACCGTGCCGCCGTACATTTCGATCCGCTCGCGCATGCCGACCAGGCCATGGCCCGTGGTCTCGGCCGGATCGGTGGCGAGGCCGTCGTCAGTGACCTGCACGGTCAGGCTGTCCGGGTCGTATCTAAGCATGACCTGCGCGGAGGCTGACAGGCCTGCGTGCTTGCGGGTGTTGGTGAGCGACTCCTGCACGATCCGGTAG
>JASHSO010000047.1 GCA_030038715.1 Streptosporangiaceae bacterium | reverse complement strand
CAGCACGATGACGATCCGGCGGCTGAACAGCCAGCGCTGGAGCCACGGGTCCGGGTGGCGCCGGGCTGCCCGGACCCGGCCGCGATAACCTGTCGTGCAATTCGTGCCATCGGCTGGCACGATCAGCGTGTGGTTCGCGGAGCCGCGGCTGCGGTCATCCTTGGCCGACAGGCGCTGGGTAGCCGTCAGCCGGCCGGCCCCGGTGGCTGCCGCCGCCCCGTCAGGCTGGTCGTCTTGCCCGCCCGGCCAGCCGTTACCGGCCGCGTCGGCTTGGCCGCGCCACGGTGTCGGCACGGGCATGCCCCTGCGGACCTCGCTTATCGCCTTGAGGTAGTGGCCGGCGTCCGGCGGCCGCAGGTCGGGGTCGCGGCTTGTGGCCAGCGCGACTAGCGCATCCAGCGCGGAAGGCAGTTCAGGTACCAGGCTGGACGGCGCCGGGACAACCGAGTTCACATGCTTGTACGCCACGGCGAGTGCGGACTCACCGGTGTGCGGCTGGACGCCGGTCAGCATCTCGAACAGCAGCACGCCGGCGGCGTAGACGTCTGAGCGCTGGTCGGAGGTGTTGCTGGCGACCTGCTCCGGCGCCAAGTAGGCCGCGGTGCCGATCAGCAGGCCGGTCCTGGTGTGCCTGATGCCGTCCGCTGCCCTGGCGAGACCGAAGTCCGCCACCTTGACCGTGCGGCCGCTGCCGAGCAGGACGTTCTCGGGTTTCACGTCCCGGTGGATGATGCCGGCGTTATGTGCCGCGGCAAGTCCAGCGAGGACCCGTTCGATGATGTCCAGTGCCTCGCGGGGGGTGAGCCGGCCTCGAGTCTGCAGCAGCTCGCGTAGCGTCGGCCCTGGTACGTACTCCATGGCGATGTAGTGCGTGTCTGCGGAGGAGCCCTGGTCAAAGATGGCGACGACGTTCGGGCTTGACAGCCGGGCCACAGACCTGGCTTCGCTACTGAACCTGGCCACGAACTCCTGGTCGCGGGCGAGCTCCGGATGGGCGATCTTGAGCGCAACCATGCGGTCTAGCCGGAGATCGCGGCCCAGATAGACCGTTGCCATACCGCCGCAGGCGAGCTGCGACTCGACCAGGTACCGGCCGTCGAGCAGCTGCCCGATCGGGGCCGACAGCGTCGTATCCATCGGAAGAATTCTAGGGTGCCCCCGCCGGCCTGCGCCCGGTATCGGCGTGGTAGGGCTGGACCGCTAGCCGGCGGGCGGCGACGACGCCCGTGCGTATCTGCGGCGCGGCACGCGCCCGGCCAGAAACGCCAGCCGCCCCGAGGCTACCGCCAGCCGCATTGCCTCGGCCATCAGCTCCGGGTCGCGCGCCCTGGTGACAGACGTAGCAAGCAGGACGGCGGCGCAGCCAAGCTCCATCGCGATCGCCGCGTCGCTGGCGGTACCGATCCCCGCGTCCAGAACCACCGGTACCGTGGCCGACTCCACGATCAGTTCGATGTTGTGCTGATTGCGGATGCCGAGACCGGAGCCGATCGGTGCGCCGAGCGGCATCACGGCCGCGCAGCCGACCTGCTCGAGGCGCCGCGCCAGCACGGGGTCGTCGTTGGTGTAGGGCAGCACGGTGAAGTTGTCCGCCACCAGCTGCTCGGCCGCATCCAGCAGCTCAACAGGGTCGGGCAGCAAGGTGTGCTCATCGGCTATCACCTCGAGTTTCACCCAGTTCGTGCCGAGCGCCGCACGGGCCATCCGCGCAACCCGGACTGCCTCAGCTGCGGTGAAACAGCCTGCCGTGTTCGGCAGTACCTTGATGCCGCGAGCGGCGATCAGGTCGAGAACCGAGCCTGTCGATGCCGGGTCCACCCGCCGCATGGCTACGGTCGTCAGCTCCGTGCCGGATGCGGCCAGTGCCCGGTCGAGCACGTCCAGGCTCGGTGCGCCCCCGGTCCCCATGATGAGCCGGGAGCTGAATGCCTCGCCCGCGATGATGAACGGGTCGTCCACCTCAGCCTCCCTGCACAGCGGTGAGCACCTCGACCTGGTCGCCGTCGGCCAGCGGCGTCGACTCCCAGGCCGGTCGGCGCACGACCTCGCCGTTGACGGCGGCGGCGACGCCGGATGCCGCTGTCGTCAGCAATGCGACAGCCTGCGCGAGCGACATCGCGCCGCTCGCCTGGTGCGGCCTGCCGTTGATCACTACCTGCACGAGCCCGCCTCCTCAGCTAGCTGGACTGACGGCACGCTGGCGCGTCCCCGCCCCGACGGAGCGGCGAACCTGCCTGGCGAGAACGCTGCCCACAGCGGGTCGGCCAATCCGGTATCCAGGAAGCCGGCGACCGTGTCAGCGGTCACCGGCGTCAGCAGGACGCCCGCCCGGAAGTGCCCGGTGGCCAGGATCAGCCCGGGCAGCTCGGCCGGGCCGAGCAGCGGCGCATTATCCGGGGTGCCGGGCCGCAGGCCCGCTACCGCGTCGGCAAGGGCCAGTTCGGCGATGCCTGGTATCAGCGCGCGCGCGTCGCGCAGCAGCTGCCACAGCCCACCGGCGGTGACCGTGGTGTCGGGACCAAGCTCCTCCTGGGTGGCACCGACGATCAGCTCGCCGCTCTCCCGCGGCACCAGGTAGACGCTCGAGCCGCGGACCACACCGCGCACGGTCCTGCGCAGCATGCCGGCACCAGTCGCGGCCGTGGGCGCTAGCCGCAGGATCTGGCCCTTCACCGGCCGGACCGGGGGAGCCGCTCCGGCAGGCAGGCCCGGGATGTCGGCCGACTGCCAGCCGGCCGCTAGCACTGTCTGGTCGGCCTTGAGCTCGCTGCCGTCCTCGAGCAGCGCTCCGCCCGCCCGCCCGCCGGTGATGAGCAGTTCGGCGACGCGCTGGCGGATCACCCTGGCCCCAGCCGATTCAGCCGCGGCCAGGAGCGCAGTGGCCAGCAGCCGTGGATCCACCGAGCCGTCGTCCGCGGCCAGCAAGCCGCCACGCACTGCCGGGTCCAGCATCGGCTCTTCATCGCGGCACTCGCGCGCGGTGAGCTGCCGCAGCGCAACCCCGAACGACTCCTGCAGCCGGGCGAGTTCGTCAAGCATCGCGAGGTCGTCGTGGTCGTAGGCCACCTGCAGCGTGCCTGTCTGCCGGTAACCCGTCGGAAGGTGAGTGACCTGGCTGAGCTCGGCTGCGAACGAGGGATAACGGCTCAGCGACTCCCGGCCAAGCAAGAACAGCTCCTGCTCGGCGTAGGCAACCTCGGTGACCGGAGTCAGCATGCCGGCTGCGGCATGGGTGGCGCCCTGGCCTGGATGTGGATCGGTGATGTCGACCCGCAAGC
Source organism: Streptosporangiaceae bacterium (assembly GCA_030038715.1). GTDB lineage: Bacteria > Actinomycetota > Actinomycetes > Streptosporangiales > Streptosporangiaceae > JAJYUU01. The sequence goes on along the minus strand of JASHSO010000047.1, from coordinate 2,983 downwards.
CGCGCTGAGCGGCCCGCCAGGCGATGCTGAGCCCGATCACGCCTCCGCCGATGATGAGCACGTCGGCCCTGGGGTTGCTCTGGGCGTGCACTGTCCGCTCCCTTCGCCGGCATGACCCGGATCAGGTTCCTGCGGTCGGCGGCTGCTAGCCGCCCTCTCAGTCCGGTCAGCACCAGACTCCCGCGCGATTCACCCAGCTTAGCCGCCGCTGACCGGCCAGGGGGCCGGCTGCGGCGCTGTCCGGCCGATGGTCGGCCGTGACTTGGCCAGCCGAGGAGCCGGCCGTGACGCCGACACGTGCCTGGCGGGCGTCGGCCGACAGCCGCTCGGCGTGCGGCACGATGTACTCGGCCAACGCGGAACCCGCTCATTCGGACGGCGGACGGGGCTTGGCGGATGAGGCGTGCATGACCGGCCCGGACAAGGTTGTGGTGGTAGGCGGTGGGCTCGCCGGGCTGCGCACGGTCGAGGAACTGCGGTCGAGGGGATTCGGCGGGCGTGTCACGATGATCGGCGCCGAGAAGCGGCCGCCCTATGACCGGCCACCGCTGTCCAAAAAGGTCATGGTCGGCCAGCTCGACGACACATCGCTGCGGGCTGACCTGGACTCACTGGGTGCCGACATCAGGCTCGGCGAGGTCGCCGACCGGCTCCGGCCAGGGAGCGTGCGGACCGACAAGGCCGAGTACCGGTGGGACGCGCTCGTTCTTGCCACCGGAGCCAGCCCAGTGCGCCTGCCCGGAGCTGGCCCGCAGCGTGTCCTGCGGACCGCCGACGACGCTCTGGCCCTGCGTGCTCTGCTCGTGCCGGGAACGCGGCTGGCCATCGTCGGAGCGGGCTGGATCGGTGCCGAGCTTGCCACCGCCGCGGCACGCCGCGGCTGCCGTGTCACTGTCGTGGAGGCTGCGCAGGCACCACTGGCCGCAGCGATCGGACCGCACGTTGGCGCGCTGACCGCCGGCTGGTACCTGGCCGCAGGGGTGGACCTGATGCTCAGCGAGCCGGTGGCGGCCATCGAGCCGGACGGTGTAGCGCTGGCCAGTGGAGAGGTTGTGGCAGCTGACGTTGTGGTGACGGCGGTCGGAGTGCGCCCGGCGGTCGGCTGGCTGACAGAGTCGGGCGTGCGGCTCGGCAATGGCGTGGTCGTGGACAACCACCTTCGCAGCTCAGTGCCCGGCGTATTCGCCGTGGGGGACTGCGCGTCGTTCTGGTCTGCGCGGTACGGCCGGTCTTTGCGCGTCGAGCACTGGGACAACGCGCTGCACGGACCGGCTGTGGCGGCGGCGAACGTGCTGGGCGACAGTGTGGTGTACGACCCCGTTCCCTATTTCTGGTCCGAACAATTCGGGCGTATGGTGCAGTACGTGGGCTCGCATGGTGCGGGCGAGCGTCTCGTCTGGCGGGGGATCCCGGTCCGACAGCCGGATGCAGGCGAGCGATGGGCGGCTTGCTGGCTTTCCGGCGGCCGACTGGTTGCGATGCTGACGGTCGGCTTGCCGCGCGACCTCATGCAGGCCAGGAGGGTGATCGAGTCGGCCGCCGAGGTCGATCCCGGCAGGCTTGCTGACCCCGGCATCGCAGTGCGTGACTGCGTTCTGTCGTAGCGAAGGGACCGGACGCGATGCGACCGGGCAGGTTTTGGTGTCGGCTTCATGTGGGAAGCTGCAGGGGTGGCACAGATCGACCCCCCGACCGACTCCATCGTCGGTGACTGGCTGAGTGTTCCTGACGTGGCCGGCAGGCTGGGCATGCCGGTCAGCCGGGTCAAGCAGCTGCTTCGCGACCGCAAGCTGCTTGCGGTCCAGCGTCCGAGCGGCGAGTTCGCGGTACCGGCCGCGTTCGTCGATGGCGACCAGGTCCTGCACGGACTTGGTGGCACTCTGACCTTGCTGTTCGACTGCGGATTCACCGAGCGTGACGCCTTGAACTGGCTGTTCACCGCCGACGACTCGCTGCCCGGCACGCCAGTGCAGGCGCTGGCCGAGCACCGCCGTACCGAGGTGAACCGGCGGGCGCAAGCCCTAGCGCTCTGAGCGTGCCCGGCGACGGCAGCGACCGCGCGCGCTTGCTCGACCGGCTGAAAACCGCCCGGCTGTACCTGTGCACGGATGCCAGAACGCGGCAGGGCGACCTGCCCCGGTTCCTTGGCGATGTGCTAAGTGCTGGAGTGGACATCGTCCAGCTCCGGCAGAAGGGCCTGGAGGCGGGCCGGGAGCTGCGCTATCTCGAGGTGTTCGCGCGGTTCTGCGCTGCGACCGGGGCGCTGTTGGCCGTCAACGACAGGGCGGACGTGGCCTACGCGGCCGGCGCTGACGTGCTGCATCTCGGCCAGGACGACCTGCCAGCCGCCATCGCCAGGGTGCTCATCGGACCTAGGCCGCTGATCGGCCTCTCCTCGCATGCCGAGGCCGAGTCCGCGGCTGCCAGCACTGATCCAGCAGCCGACTACTTCTGCGTCGGCCCGGTGTGGCCGACTCCGACCAAGCCTGGCCGCCCGGCACCTGGTCTGGCGCTGGTGAGATACGCGGCGAGCCTCAACAGCGAGCGGCCGTGGTTTGCCATCGGCGGCATCGACGAGGAAAACCTGGGTGAGGTACTCCGGGAGGGTGCCACCAGGATCGTCGTCGTCCGGGCCATTACCGATGCGGACGACCCTGGCGGCGCCGCTCGTCGGCTGGCAGCCCGGCTGCGCTAGCCCGCCGTGCTGAACCGGCGCTGAACCGGCCCCAGCGGTCAGTCCTGCCGATCGGTCGCCATGACGGCCAGAGCGGCCAGCGCTGAGCGGGCCTCCGCCGGAATGGGAGCGCCGTCCAGGGCCGCCACGGCCTGCTTGGCGTTGGCCGCGATCAGTGCCTCGCACTCGGCGAGCGCGCCGGTATCGGAGATCACGTTCCGCACTGCGGCGGCCGCCGACTCGGTCAGCGCCTGATCACCCAGGTGCTTGTCGAGCAGCCGGGCCTGGCTTGCCGTGGCGCGCTCCCGG
>JASHSO010000495.1 GCA_030038715.1 Streptosporangiaceae bacterium | reverse complement strand
GCCTCAAACGTCCGGTCCAGCCTGTCGCTGAACTCCTCGCTGGTCAGTCTGCCGGCCGCGTGGTGCTCTCGGAGCAAGGACGCGGTCCGGTCCCTGTCGGCATCCGATGCCCAGATATTCGGGTCAAAGGCCATGGCGCAATTCCCGCCGCATTCCGCCTCCCATGCGATGCTCTTACCGTACCCGCCGGGCCGGCGCAGATCAGAGCAGGAACCTCCGCAAAGCAGCCATAGCGCGCGCCGTGATCTCCTCTACCGGCCCGGTCGCGTCGATGCCGAGCAGGATCCCCTCGTCGGCGTAGAACGCGATCAGCGGCTGGGTCTGCTTGGCATAGACCTCAAGCCGGTGCCTAATGGTGAGCTCGCTATCGTCGTCGCGCTGGAACAGCTCCCCGCCGCAGTCGTCGCACCGGCCCTCCCGCGCCGGGGGCTCGAACAGCACGTGCCAGATCCGGCCGCAGCGACGGCAAGTCCGCCGCCCGGACAGCCGCCGTACTACCTCGTCGTCGTCGACCACGAGCTCAAGCACGATGTCCAGCCTCGTGTCCCACTCGGCCAGCAGCTTGCGCAGCGTCTCGGCCTGTGGCAGGTTCCGCGGGTATCCGTCGAGCAGGAAGCCGGCTTGGGCATCGTCCTCGGCCAGCCGCGCCTCTACCATGGCGATCGTCACCTCGTCCGGCACCAGGTCACCACGCTCCATGTACGCACGTGCCTGCTTGCCGAGCTCGGTGCCGGTGCTCACGTTGTGCCGGAAGATGTCACCTGTCGAGATCTTCGGGATCGATAGGTGGGAGGCGATGAACTGGGCCTGTGTCCCCTTGCCCGCACCGGGGGGCCCGACGAGGACTACTCGCACTACCGCAGGAAGCCCTCGTAATTGCGCTGCTGCAGCTGGCTCTCGATCTGCTTCACGGTATCCAGACCGACGCCGACCATGATCAGGATACTAGCGCCACCCAGCGGGAACTGCTGGTCGGCAGACAGCAGGCCAATCGCCACCACCGGGATCAGAGCGACAACCCCGAGGTACACCGAGCCGGCCGCAGTCAGCCTGCTCAGCACATAGCTTAGGTAGCCCGCCGTCGGCCCGCCCGGCCGGATGCCGGGAATGAAGCCGCCGCTCTTCTTCATGTTGTCGGCGACTTCGGGCGGATTGAAGGTGATGGAGACGTAGAAGTAGGTAAAGAACACGATCAGCACGAAGTAGGCGACTGCGTATGCCGGTTTGTCGCCGATCGAAAGGTTCTCCTGCACCCAGTAAGCCCAGCCGGATGTCGCATTGGGATGGAACAGGTCGGCCGCCAGCTCCGGGATGTACAGCAGCGACTGGGCGAAGATCACCGGGATGACTCCGGCGGTGTTCACCTTCAGCGGGATATAGGTCGACGTGCCTCCGTACATCCGGCGGCCGACCATCCGCTTGGCGTACTGGATAGGAATGCGGCGCTGTGCCTGCTCCATGAGCGCGACGAAAGCCACGATGGCGATGGCCATGACGAGCACGATGGTGAAGACGAACTTGCCGCGGTCGGCGTAGATCTGCTGCATGTAGCTGGGAATCACCGCAATGACCTGGATGAAGATCACCACGGACATGCCGTTGCCGACCCCACGGTCGGTGATCAGCTCGGCCAGCCACATGATCACCGCAGTACCTGCGGTCATGATGATGACCATCGTGGCGATCCCGAACGGCGAGACGTTCGGGATCACGTCGGTGGTGCAGCCGGGGATCAGGCGGCCAGCGCGGGCCAGCGCGATGAAGCCGGTGGACTGCAAGATAGCCAGGCCAATGGTCAGGTAGCGGCTGTACTGGGTGATCTTGGCTTGGCCTGTCTGGCCCTCCTTGCGGAGCGTCTCGAGGCGCGGAATGACGACGGCGAGCAGCTGCAGGATGATGGTCGCCGTGATGTAGGGCATGATGCCGAGCGCGAAGACGGTCAGCCTGGTCAGTGCGCCGCCGCTGAAGAGATTCAGCAGCTGGAAGTACCCGGTCTTGGAGGCGCTGGTGTTGAGGCAGCTCTGGACCAGCTTCTCCGACACGCCCGGGGTGGGCAGCTGCGACCCGAGCCGGAACACGGCAATGATAAAGACTGTAAAGAGCAGCTTCTTGCGCAGGTCAGGCGTCCTAAACGCCCGGATGAACGCGGTCAGCATGCGCCGTCCCCTACTCGGTAGTTCACCATCATCTGCCGTTCCTGTGGCGGGACGCCTCCTGGTCGCCGACCCGAGAGAACCGCGCGCCGACGACGCGATATTGCACGCCGAAGTTTAACTCCCCGGAGGCCATCCCACGGCCATGCTGCCTGCAGCGGGCAGGCCGAGCAGTCGGCCTCGCGTCAGCGGAGTCCGTACAGGCCTGCGCCCTACTGTCGGCTGCTGGCATCTCACAGCTCGGTAACAGTTCCGCCTGCGGCCGCGATCTTGGCCCGCGCCGACGCGGAAAAGCCATGCGCGCTGACCTGAAGGGCCGCCGTGACCTCGCCTTCGCCGAGCACCTTGACTAGCTCGCCGGGCCGCACGGCGCCCTTGGCCGCGAGGTTCTCGGGAGTCACCTGGCCGCCCTCGGGGTACAGCGCGGCGAGCCGACTGAGGTTGACCACCTGGTAGGTGGTCTTGAAGCGCGCGTTGGAGAAGCCCTTCAACTTGGGCAGCCGGCGATGCAGCGGCATCTGGCCGCCCTCGAAGGCGGCCGGGATCTGGTTACGGGCCTTGCTGCCCTTCGTACCGCGCCCCGCGGTCTTGCCCTTGGACGCCGCACCCCGGCCGACCCGCGTGCGGGCGACGTGCGCGCCCGGAGCGGGCCGCAGATGGTGCAGCTTCAGCCCGGCCCGGCCGCTCTGCTCCGCGGTGCCGCCACTGGCCTCGGTCTCTGCCATGGTTAGTCAACCTCCTCCACGGTGACCAGGTGGCGCACCGCCTTGATCATGCCGCGGATCTCCGGTCGGTCTTGCTTGACGACCACGTGGCCGATGTGCCGCAAGCCAAGCGAGCGCAGCGAGTCCCGCTGGGCCTTATTGCCGCCGATCTTCGACTTTATCTGGGTAACTCTCAGTTCAGCCATGCTCTGCATCCGCCTCAGCTGTTGTCGGCCGCCGCCGTCGTCGAATCCCGAGCGCTGGCTGCCGCTGCGGCTGCGGTCGCCCGGGCCCTGAGCATCGCGGCCGGAGCAACGTGCTCGATCGGCAGGCCACGCCTGGCCGCGATCTCCTCGGGCCGGTTCAGGCTCTTCAGCGCCGTGACCGTGGCGTGCACGACGTTGATGGGGTTGGACGAGCCGAGCGACCGGGACAGCACGTCGTGGATGCCCGCGCACTCGAGCACCGCACGCACCGGGCCGCCGGCGATCACGCCGGTACCCGGGCTGGCCGGCTTCAGCAGGACCACGCCCGCAGATGCCTCGCCCTGCACCGTGTGCGGGATGGTCCCGGCGATGCGTGGCACTCGGAAGAATGCCTTCTTGGCCGCCTCGACCCCCTTGGCGATCGCGGCAGGCACCTCCTTGGCCTTGCCGTAGCCGACTCCGACCATGCCGTTCCCGTCGCCCACCACGACGAGCGCGGTGAAGCTGAACCGCCGTCCACCCTGCACGACCTTGGCCACCCTGTTGATGGTGACGACGCGCTCGGTGTACGCGGTGCCCTTCTCGGCCGCGGCACCGCGGCGGTCCTCACGGCGCTCGCGCCGCTCGCCGCCACCGGCGCCGCGCCGCGGAGTTGCTGCCATCAGATGTTCCTCTTCCGTCGTTGAATGCCAAGCCGGGTAATCGTCATAGCTGCAGGCCGCCTTCCCGCACGGCGTCAGCGAGTGCGGCAAGCCTGCCGTGGTAGGCCTGGCCGCCCCGATCGAATACCGCGGCGCTGATCCCGGCCTTGACTGCCCGCTCCGCCAGCAGTGTCCCAACCTGCCGTGCCTTGGCCGTCTTGTCGCCGGCCGCGCCGCGGATCGAGGTATCCAAGGTTGATGCGGAAGCCAGCGTGATGCCCGCGGTGTCATCGATGAGCTGCGCGAAGGTATTCCTCGCCGAGCGCGTCACGGCGAGTCTGGGGCGGGCGGCGCTACCCTCCACCCGCTTGCGTACCCGCAGATGACGCCGCTGCCGCGATGCGATCCGCGGTGCAGTGTGGCGGCTAATCCGGTGCGCCTTGGTCTTAGTCGCAGACATCTGTTACTTACCAGCCTTCCCGACCTTGCGGCGGACCTGCTCGCCCTGATACCGCACGCC
>JASHSO010000494.1 GCA_030038715.1 Streptosporangiaceae bacterium | reverse complement strand
TCGGGCTCGGGCTCGGTATCCCCGCTCCAGGCGGACATCCGGTAGCTCATGTCACTGTCCCGCTCCGTGCCGGAAACCGCCGAATAGCAAGCGCTGACGCCCTGCCTCAGCTCGGCAACCAGCCTCAGCCTGGCCGCGGTCAGCTCGGCGCCCGCCGCGACGAGGTGGTCGTCCCACACCTCGAGCGCGGCCGGCTGTACGCCGCGCGCCTTGGCCGACTTCAGCAGCGTATTCCGCTGCCTCAGCACCCGCTCGTAGTCGGCCCGGATCCCCGCATGCCGTGGCCGGACAGCCACCAGCAGGTCGTCCAGATAGCGGCGGCGCTGGTCCGGATCGCCCTTCACGACGCCGATGTCCTCGGGCGCGAAGATCACACAGCGCAGCGTGCCGAGTGCGGACCGCGGCCTCGGCACCGGTGCCCTGTTGAGCCGAACCCGGTTCGCCCGGCCGGGATTGATCTCGATCTCCAGCAGGCTCTCCCGCCCGGCCGCGCTGATCATCCCCCGCACGATCGCGCGCTCGGCGCCCTGCCTGATCAGCGGCAAATCCGTGGCCACCCGGTGACTCGCGAACGTGGCCAGATAGCACGCGGCCTCGGCCAGGTTCGTCTTGCCCTGGCCGTTAGCGCCGACGAACGTGGTCACGCCCGGCCCGAGCGCCACGTCCGCGGCGGCGTAGCTGCGGAAGTCTGTCAGCGCGAGCCGAGTGAGGTGCACGCCTGCTGAGACTAGCCCAGCCGGATCGGCATCAGCAGGTAACGGAACTCCGGGCTGCCGTCCGGACCCGGCTTGCCGGTCAGCAGCGCAGGCTTACCCGACTCGGTAAAGGAGATCCGGACCGTGTCGGAGTCGATCGCGGTAAGGCCGTCCAGTAGATACTGCGGGTTGAAGGCGATCGACAGGTCGTCGCCGGAAAACTCGGCCTCGATGGTCTCCTCGGCCTGCGCGTCGTCGCCGGTGCCCGCCTCCAGCACGAGCTGACCGGGGCTGAAGGCCAGGCGCACGGCAGTGTTGCGCTCCGCCACCAGTGCTACGCGGCGCACCGACTCGGCGAGCATGGCCACGGGCAGTTCGGCGGTCGCATTCACGGTCTGCGGCAGCAGTCCGTGGTAACGAGGGAAGTCCCCGCCGAGCAAGCGGGTAGTCGTCCGTCGGCCGGCACCTTCGAACCCGATCATCCCGTCCCCGGTGTGCCCGTCCTCACCCGGCAGGGCCAGGGCGATCGACACCTGTGCGCCGCTGGTGAGGGCCCGCGCGGTGTCGGCCAGTGCCTTCGCCGGTACCAGCACCGCCGCGGACAGGTCAGGCCTGGCCGGGGTCCAGCGCAGTTCCCGCACGGCTAGCCGGTACCTGTCGGTGGACACCATCGTGAGCAGGTCGCCTTCGATCTCGATTCGCACGCCGGTCAATGCTGGCAAGGTGTCGTCGCGCCCCGCCGCGGTCGCCGACTGACTGACTGCCGTCGCGAACGCGTCGCTGCCGACGGACCCGGCAGCCGACGGCATTTCCGGCAGCGCCGGGTAGTCGTCCTCCGGCATGGTGAGCAGGGTGAACGTGGCGCTGCCGCAGGTCAGGATGGCACGGCCGTCCTCGGCCGTGAGGTGCACCGGCTTGGCAGGCAGGCTGCGGCTGATCTCGGCGAGCAGCCGCCCAGACACCAGGGCGCTGCCTTCCTGCTCGGTGCTGACCGACACACTGGCCTGCGCTGACACGTCATAGTCGAAGCTGGAGAGAACCAGGTCCTGGCCGGCCTGGATACGGATGCCCGCCAGTACCGGAATCGCGGGCCGTGTGGGCAGGGCGCGTGCCGTCCATGCCACGGCCTCGGCAAGCACGTCACGGTCGACGACGATTTTCACCTGTCCCCCTCGCCTTCTTCGTTTGTTCTGGGCTGGCATAGCTAAAGTTGGTAGTCGTCATAGGTGCGGTGGAAATCGTGGATAACGGGCATCGCAGCAGGCCGACCGGTGCTTTGCCGCGCACAGGCGGTGTGCGAGACATGGGGACCGGCCCAGTGCGGCTGTGTGTAGCGGTTAGCTGCCAGCCGGTTACTACCCCGTTACTCTCCAGATGCTTGCAGTTATCCTCCGTGTATTCGCAGGGCTTCCACAGCTTTATCCACAGCCTGTGTGCGTAGATTGCCTGACGGGCGAATTTTGCGTCCATGCCCGTATCACCCGGACATCGCTTGCTGCTTGATCCGGTTGGTAAGTTCGGTGACCTGGTTGTAAATCGAGCGTCGCTCGGCCATAAGGGAACGAATCTTCCGCTCCGCGTGCATGACCGTGGTGTGGTCGCGGCCGCCGAACTGCTGGCCGATCTTCGGCAAGGACATATCGGTGAGTTCCCGGCACAGGTACATGGCGATCTGCCGGGCGGTGACCAGCACCCGGGAGCGGGACGTGCCGCACAGGTCGTCGATGGAGAGCCCGAAGTACGAAGCGGTCTGGCCCATGATCGTGGCCGCGGTGATTTGCGGGCCGTGCGTCTCCGGGATCAGGTCCTTCAGCACGAACTCGGCGAGCTGCAGGTCGACCTGCTGGCGGTTGAGGCTGGCGAACGCGGTCACCCGGATCAGCGCACCCTCAAGCTCGCGGATGTTCGTGGTGATCCTGCTGGCGATGTATTCCAGCGCTTCCGGCGGCGCGTTCAGCCGGTCCTGTACTGCCTTCTTGCGCAGGATCGCGATGCGGGTCTCCAGCTCTGGCGGCTGCACGTCGGTCTGCAGGCCCCACTCGAACCTGCTGCGTAGCCTGTCCTCGAGCGTGACCAGCCGCTTGGGCGCGCGGTCGCTGGAGATGACGATCTGCTTGCTGGCGTTGTGCAGCGTGTTGAAGGTATGGAAGAACTCCTCCTGGGTGCCTTCCTTGTTTTCCAGGAACTGGATGTCGTCCACGAGCAGCACGTCAACGTCGCGGTAGCGGCGGCGGAAGCCGTCCTGCTTACCGTCCCTGATCATGTTGATGAAGTCGTTGGTGAACTCTTCCGAGCTCACGTACCTGACCTTGAGGCCGGAATACAGGTTCTGCGCGTAGTGGCCGATCGCATGCAGCAGGTGGGTCTTGCCGAGCCCGGAGTCACCATAGACGAACAGCGGGTTGTAAGCCTTGGCCGGCGCCTCGGCCACGGCCACCGCGGCCGCGTGTGCGAAACGGTTGCTGGATCCGATGACGAAGGTCTCGAACGTGTACTTGGGATTCAGCCTGGCCTGGCCTGGCCTATTACCGCTGGCCGAGCCGTTGGCCCGTGGCCCGGCCGGAATGCTTTCTGGGAACGTGCTGGGTCCGGCGCCGGTGCCCTCCGGCAGCGGATCGGCCGTGGCTGCGCTTGCTGTTTCAAGCGGACCGGTGCTCTGCGCATGGTTGGTGTCCGGCGCCGCTTCGACGGTAGCCGCCGGGTCGATAGTGACCGCGAGCTGGATGGTACGGGCGAGTTCCCTGGATAGCGCGTTGGTGATCAGAACGCGCAGCCGGGTCTCCAGCTGTTCCTTGACGAAGTCGTTCGGTGCCGCGATGAGCGCGGTGTTCTCGACTAGTCCGAGCGGCCTGGTGAGCTGCAGCCAGGCGCGCTGATGCGGCTCGATCTGCATCTCGGCCAGGTCGGCCAGCGAGCGGGCCCACACATCAGCAAGGTCGTCTTCGCTCATCGGCGGGTCACCCCAAGTCCCCCACATGTGATCAACAGGTTTTTCCACAGCGTGTGCACGTTGTAGATCAGTACGCTTGAGCAGCGTCCCAGCCGCTCAACCGGCAGGGGGTGCGGCTGCCAGTGCGGGCGCAGCCGGCGTGGTCCGCTATCCACAGCCTAGGGCCGCCGTTCGCGGTGCGTCGGCGGTTTGACCGGGGCGGGTGCCACGCGTACCGTGTAAGCGTCCGGTCCGCCCGGCGACACTTTGTTGCGGCCTGATCCAGGCCGGACTTCTCCTCCTGCCGACCGGAACCTGGAGCCCCAGTGAGCAAGCGCACGTTCCAGCCGAACAATCGCCATCGGGCGAAGACACATGGCTTCCGGCTGCGCATGCGCACCCGGGCCGGCCGGGCCATTCTTGCTGCTAGACGGCGGAAGGGCCGCACGCGCGTCAGTGTCTGACCGCGCGTGTCGGGGTGGGCAGATGCTTCCCGCGGCTGCGCGGCTGCGGCGCCGGTCTGACTTCGTGGCGGTCATGCGCAATGGCAGTAGGGCGGGACGGCCGCTGATATCGGGACAGCTGGTGGTGCGGGCGGGGCGGGAGGAGTCGGCCCGGATCGGCTTCGCTGTTGGCCGGGCGGTGGGCCCGGCGGTTGTCCGGAATAAGGTTCGGCGTCGGCTGCGCCACCTATGCCGCGGTTACCTGCAGGCGCTGCCATCCGGTAGCCTGCTAGTGTTGCGCGCCGGCCCGCGCGCGGCTACGGCTCGCCAGGCGGATCTCGCCGCCGACCTCGACCTGGTTATCCGAGCGTTGCTTCGGCGGCAGGGTTCGGTGACAGGGCGATGAGCAAGGGGAAGCCCGGCGAATCCCGCAGCCTGTCACCGGCTGGCTGGCTGCTTGTCGGGTTGCTGACCGGCTACCGGCAGTTCGTCAGCCCGCTGCTCGGACCGCGCTGCAGGTTCTACCCGTCATGCAGTGCGTATGCGCTACAGGCTGTGCAGTTGCACGGCGCTATGCGCGGGTCCTGGCTTGCGATCCGGCGGCTGAGCCGGTGTCACCCGTTCCACGCCGGGGGAATCGATCTGGTTCCCGGGAGCGTTGGTCGGCGGGAAGCCGCTGATCAGAAGTCAAGGGAGCTAGCAGGTGGGTAATCCACTGGACGCGCTGTATTCGGCGGTCGGCTGGGTTTTCACGCACATCTATGAGATGTACAAGCCAGCCTTCGGCGCTACCAGCGGATGGACCTGGGCGCTGAGCATCATGACGCTGGTCGTCTTGATGCGGTTGGTCATGGTGCCGCTGTTCGTCAAGCAGATGCACACCACCAGGGCGATGTCTGCCCTGCAGCCGCAGATGGCGGCGCTGCGCAAGAAGTACAAGAACGACCGGCAGACGCTCAACCAAGAGACCATGAAGCTGTACCAGGAGGCGGGCGTCAACCCGCTGATGGGCTGCCTGCCGTTCGTGCTGCAGTTGCCGCTGTTCTTCTCGCTGTTCGAGGTGCTCAAGGCGATCGCCGAGTACAAGGGCGGCACGCCCAGCTACGGCCTGCCGAAGGCGATGGTGGTCAGCGCCCAGAAGGCGAAGATTCTCGGTGCCTCGGTGGCGGACAAGGTGCTGTTCACTGGCACAACGCATGTCCCGCTGCACGCCAAGCTCGTCATCCTGTGCGCGGTGGCCATCAGCATGGCGACGACCTACCTGACGATCCGGCAGAGCATGAAGCGCGGCATGATGCCGGCCGCAACGCCAGACAATCCGATGGCGAACTCGCAGAAGTACATGGCCTACATCATGCCGCTGTTCGCCCTAACCGGTTTGTACTGGCCATTCGGACTTGTCCTGTACTGGGTCACGACGAACGTGTGGACTCTGGGCCAGCAGTACATCATCGGCAGACGGTACCCGTACACGCCGCCCGCTGCGGCTGATGCG
>JASHSO010000493.1 GCA_030038715.1 Streptosporangiaceae bacterium | reverse complement strand
CTCCGGAAGGGGCGGGCGGGTCACCTGGCAGCGGGCGGGTCACCTGGCAGCGGGCGGGTCACCCGGCAGCGGGCGGGCCGCCCGGCAGGTCACCTGGCAGCGGGCGGGTCACCTGGCAGCGGGCAGGTCACCCGGCAGCGGGCAAGTCATGAGTGTCACTCCGTGGCATCGGGCTCTGCGGGAGGACTTGGCGGCGTCGCGGCCGTCGCCCCAGAACGGGCGATCCGGGACGCCGAGTGCGGATCAGCGACGGCGACCGGCAGCGTGTCATACTCCGGGTCGGGCCGCGGCTGCTGGTGTGGTGGCCACGGCCCGGACACCGGCTGGCCGGCGATCTTCAGGTAGTCGATCAGCTCTGGCCACGCCCATACGGTCGGGCTCTTGCCGGTCTTGGGCGCGTGCTCGACAAGTTCGTACAGTCGCGGATTCCCCTTGCTGTGACCGCTGGACTCGATTCGCATGTGCATGCTCCCAGCAGAGTACGGTGCCATCGGCGACGGCACCCAGCTACGTGATCTAGCACAGCATGATCTACCTTGCGCGCCAGCGTCGCAACGGGCCAATAAGCTGTTACTTAAGAACGCAGGTTGAACGCATAAGGTCCATTAAGAGCGATTTTTAGCTCCATATCGTAACGTACACCGGTGGACGGAACCGTGAAGGGGGAACGCCGGTCGCTGGCGATCGCATGAGCTGCATGGCCTCGGGGGTACCCAGGAATCTGCGCAGTGCGCCGGCGACCGCGCTGCGATGCTGCCGCTCGAGCATCGTGGCGTGCCAGCGTGCCTCGACCGGCACGCCGGGCAGCTCGACCTGCGCTAGCTCGCCGCGCCGAAGCTGCTGCGACACTAGGTGCTCGATGGCGGGAGCAACCCCGGCGCCGTCGGCCGCGGCCGCCCAGGCCGCGGTCTGGCTCGGAAAGACACGGACGCCGTTCTCCGGTATCCCGAGCCTTGCCAACAGCCGGGCTGTCTCACTGCCAGGATCGGCACCGTCGGGGTCTACCAGCCAGCGCCACTGCCTAGGCTGCCCGGCAGGCCTGGCCGGGCCGCGCAACGTGGCATGCCCGGCCGCGACGACAATCAGCCGGTACTTGAAGATCGGCTCGCTGACAACCGGTATGGGCTGCTCGCCACCTAGCGCGGGGCCGAAGGCCACGTCGGCCAGCCGATTCCCCACCAGAGTCGCCTGCTCGCCGGTGAGCGCAACGCCGGTGGACACCTCGACCGAGCTGGAGAAGCGCCGGGTGAAGGCGTCCATCAGCGGGCCAGCGACGAACTCGGCAAATGTTGACGTTGCCACCACCCGAAGCTGCTCCGGGGCGCCCTGAGCGGCGCGGACGGCTGCCTGCGCCTCGGCGCCGAGCACGACGATCTGCGACGCGGTCGCCAGCAACCGGGATCCGCCCGGTGTCAGCGTCATGCCGGCCGGTCCGCGGGTGATGAGCTGGTCACCAAGATGCTGACGCAGTGCGGTGAGTGCCTGGGATACCGCGGGCTCGCTGACTCCGAGCGCGCTCGCCGCGGCGGTGACCGAACCCAGGCGGGCCACCAGCACGAAGGCGTTGAGCTGGGTGAGTGTCATGGCACAGTCCAGTCTGGCCGATGGCGATCGGGACTGCCATCGTCGCTAACGGCGTCAGGCATGCCCGGTCTTCGTACACTCATGACGGGCGGGTCCGACGAGTGGTGGGAAGGCAACGCAGCTGTGCAGGTTCCCGCACAAGTGGAGTACGAGAAGGCCACCAGCGTCGAGCACGCCCTCACGCTGCTCACCAGGTACGGGCCGGAGTCGCGCATCCTGGCCGGCGGGCACAGCCTGATCCCGATGATGAAGCTGCGGCTGGCGCAGCCGGAAATGCTGATCGACATCAACGGGCTTACCGAACTCTGCTACATCACCCTCGCCGGGAACCAGCTGCGCATCGGCGCGCTCACCCGGCACGCGCAGTTGCTCGACTCGGCGGTGGTCGGCCAGTACTTCGCCATACTGCACGATGCGGAACGGGTAATAGCCGACCCTATCGTACGGAACTGGGGCACAGTGGGTGGCTCGCTCTGTCAGGCAGACCCTTCAGAAGACCTGTCCGCAGCGTTCGCAGCGCTCAAGGGGACCATGGTTATCCAGGGCCCGGGCGGCGCGCGCGAGGTAGCCGCCAGGGAATTCCACACCGGCCCCTACCAGACAGTAGTGCGACCCGCGGAGATCCTGATCGAGGTCAGGCTGCCGATCCGGGCGGGCGGCGGCAGCAGTTACCGGAAGGTGGCACGCCGAGCCGGGGACTGGCCGGTCGGTGCGGTGGGCGCGGCCGTCTGGCTGGAACGGGACGTCGTAGCCGACGTCGGCATCGGGCTCACCGCGCTAGGCGCCAGGAACTTCGCGGCTGCGGAGGCCGAGGACTACCTGCGTGGTCGGCCGGCGACAGCCGACAACCTGGACAGGGCCGGGCAGATCGCGGCGGAGAACTGCCGGCCGGTTGCCGACCAGCGCGGGCCCGCCGACTACAAACGTCATCTCGCCAGGGTGCTCACGGCCAGGGTGCTGAGCGAAGCTCTCAGCCGGGCGGGCGGGTAGGCCGGATGAAGCTAACAGTCACCGTCAACGGGACCGACCACACACGCGAGGTCGAGCCGCGACTGCTGCTGATCCACTTCCTGCGCGACGGCCTCGGCCTGACCGGCTCGCATTGGGGCTGCGACACGTCCAATTGCGGCGCGTGCGTCGTCTGGCTGGACGAGACTCCGGTCAAGTCGTGCACGGTCCTGGCCGCGATGGCCGACGGGCACCGGGTCAGGACGGTGGAGGGCCTGGCGGACGGCGGGCGGCTCGACCCGGTCCAAGAGGGCTTCACGCAGTGCCACGGCCTGCAATGCGGCTTTTGCACCCCGGGGATGATGCTCACAGCCCGCTGGCTGCTCGACCACAATCCCAGCCCGTCCGAGGCGGAGGTGCGGGAGGCGATTTCCGGTCAGATCTGCCGCTGTACAGGCTACGAGAACATAGTCCGATCGGTGCTGTGGGCGAGCAGGAACGGCGGGTGATTGGCGTGCGGGAAAAATACGAGGGGAACGGGGCGTACGGCCCACTCACCCGCAAGGAAGACGCGCGGTTCATCAGGGGACGCGGGACATACGTCGACGACATCAAGCTGCCGGGAATGCTGCATGCAGCCATCCTGCGCAGTCCGCTGGCGCACGCCAGGATCGTGTCTGTCGACGCCTCTGCGGCCCGGGCCCATCCCCGGGTCGAGGCCGTGATCACGGGTGCTGACCTGGCGGAACGAGGCCTGGCCTGGATGCCCACGCTGTCGGCCGACGTGCAGGCTGTGCTGGCCACCGACAAGGTCAGGTTCCAGGGCCAGGAGATCGCGTTCGTGGTGGCGCACGACTCCTACGCAGCCCGCGACGCGATCGAGCTGATCGCCGTCGAGTACGACCCGCTGCCGCCGGTGTCCGACGCCACGACCGCGCTGGACGCGGCTGCGCCACTCGTCCGCGACGACGTCCCGGGCAAGCTGGACAACCGCGTCTTTGACTGGACCGCCGGCGACAAGGCGGCCACTGACGAGGTTTTCGCCGGCGCCGACGTGGTGGTCGGCTGCGACATGGTCTATCCCCGTTCCCATCCTGCTCCGCTGGAGACCTGCGGGATCATTGCCGACTTCGATGCCGTGCGCGGCAAGCTGACGCTCTGGTCGACAAGCCAAGCCCCGCACGCTCACCGCACCATCTACGCCACGCTCACCGGGCTGCCCGAGCACAAGATCCGGATTGTGTCGCCCGATCTCGGCGGCGGCTTCGGCAACAAGGTGCCCATCTACCCCGGCTACCTGTGCGCGATCGTCGCGTCGATGGCGACCGGCAAGCCGGTCAAGTGGATGGAAGACCGGTCGGAGAACCTGATGTCCGGCTCGTTCGCCCGCGACTACCACATGCACGGCGAGATCGCGGCGAGCGCCGCCGGAAAGATCCTCGGGCTGCGGGCCAGCGTGCTCGCCGACCACGGGGCGTTCAACGCGACGGCGCAGCCGACCAAGTTCCCGGCCGGGTTCTTCCACATCTTCACCGGCTCCTACGACCTGCGGGCAGCGTTCTGCGAGGTGACGGGCGTCTACACGAACAAGGCGCCCGGCGGGGTCGCGTACTCCTGCTCGTTCCGGGTGACCGAGGCCGTCTACCTGGTGGAGCGGCTCGTCGACGTGCTGGCGCGCAGGCTCGGCGTGGACCCGGCTGAGCTGCGGATGCGCAACCTGCTGCGGCCCGAGCAGTTCCCGTACACCTGCCCGACCGGCTGGCAGTACGACTCCGGCGACTACCCCAGGGCGCTGCGGTTGGCCATGGACATGGCCGGCTACGCCGAGTTGCGGCGCGAGCAGGCAGACCGACGGGCGCGCGGTGACTACATGGGCATCGGGCTGAGCTTCTTCACCGAGGGCGTCGGCGCTGGCCCGCGCAGTCACATGGACATCCTCGGACTCGCCATGGCCGACGGGGCCGACCTGCGGGTACACCCGACAGGCAAGGCGGTGCTGGCGATCTCGGTGCAGACCCAGGGCCAGGGGCATGAGACCACGTTCGCCCAGCTCGTTGCGGGCGAACTCGGCCTGTCGCCGGACGAAGTGGAGGTCGTGCACGGCGATACCGACCAGACTCCGTTCGGCCTAGGGACCTACGGCTCGCGGTCGACGCCAGTATCGGGCGCCGCGGCCGTCATGGCGGCGCGGAAGGTACGCGACCGGGCCAGGATCGTGGCCGCGGCGATGCTCGAGGTGGCGCCCGACGACCTGGAGTGGGCCGAGGGGACGTGGCGGGTGCGCGGGGACCCCGAGAAGGCGCTGGGCATCGGCGAGATCGCGATGGCCGCACACTCCTCGATTGAGCTGCCTGCCGGGGTCGAGGGACATCTGGACGCCTCGGCCGTCTACAACCCGCCCAACCTGACCTTCCCGTTCGGCGCCTACATCTGCGTGACAGACGTGGACCCGGACACGGGCGAGGTGGCGGTGCGCAGGTTCGTCGCTGTCGACGACTGCGGCGTGCGGATCAATCCGATGATCGTCGAGGGCCAGGTGCACCGCGGCCTGGCGGACGGCATCGGCATGGCGCTGATGCAGGCGATCGTGTTCGACGAGGCGGGCAACTGCCTGGGCGGGTCTTTCATGGACTACTTGCTGCCGACGGCCAAGGAGTGCCCGTCGTACGAGCTCGGCGCCACCGTCACACCGTCACCACACCACCCGGTCGGGGCCAAGGGAGTTGGCGAGTCGGCGACCGTCGGGTCGCCGCCCGCCGTGGTGAACTCGGTGGTCGACGCGCTCGCGCCGTTGGGTGTCGTGCATGCCGACATGCCGCTGACGCCGGCCAGCGTGTGGCGCGCGATCCAGGGGCGACCACTGCGCCCGGACCTGGCTGTCGAATGAGGGCCTCGCTGGCGCCGATGGCAGCCGCACGGTTCGATTACCGGGCCGGTTGGCCGATGATGGACAGATGAGCGATCTCGCCGAGCAGCTGCCAGACGTGCCAACGCTGATCTCCGCCCTGGACGGGGTCAGTTACCTCGCCGACGAGGGACTCGGGACTGCGCTGTTCCTGGCCGCCCGGATGAGCCAGCCCATCCTGCTGGAAGGCGAGCCCGGCGTGGGCAAGACCGAGGCGGCCAAGGCGCTGTCGGAGGTGCTGGACACGCGCTTGATCCGGCTGCAGTGCTACGAGGGCCTGACCTCCGCCGAGGCGCTGTACGAGTGGAACTA